>NZ_JBEXXK010000014.1:0-208828 GCF_040630405.1 Streptomyces sp. NPDC005811 | reverse complement strand
CGCACGGAACCCACCCGTGACCGCCGATCGGCCGCTACACTCCCACCGCTCGACGTTTCCCCAGGTCAAGCCACGAAGTACTGCTGGAGTACTAGGGCCCCGTGGCTGACGGCGCGACCGTACGAGCGCAAAAATACGCGAGGGTGCATGACGAAATCGTCGCGCCAGGACTCCCCTCTCCCCCCGGAAGGCTCCGACCCTGAACGGCTCACTCGCAGAGGCGCTCTCCTGCGCCCTGCTCCTGGCGGTGCTGGCTTGCGCCGTGATCCGGCCCTGGGGCTGGCCGGAGGCGGTCGTGGCCGTCCCCGCCGCCGGGGTGCTCATCGCCACCGGTGCCATCTCCGCCGACCACGCGGCAGCCGAGGCCGCCCGGCTGGGGCCGGTGATCGGCTTCCTCGCGGCGGTGCTGGTCCTGGCCCAGTTGTGCGACGAAGCGGGCCTTTTCCACGCCTGCGGTGCCTGGATGGCCCGCCGGGCGGCCGGCCGGCCCCGCCGGCTGTTGGTCCTCGTCTTCGTGACGGCCTCGCTGATCACCGCGGTGCTCAGCCTGGATGCCACGGTGGTGCTGCTGACCCCGGTGGTGTTCGCCACTGCAGCCCGCCTCGGCGCTCGCGCCAAGCCGCACGTCTACGCCTGCACCCATCTGTCGAACACCGCTTCGCTGCTGTTGCCGGTCTCCAATCTCACCAACCTGCTCGCGTTCGCCGCCAGCGGCCTGACGTTCACCCGCTTCGCCGCGTTGATGGCACTGCCCTGGCTGGTCGCCATCGCGGCGGAGTACGTGGTGATCCGCCGTTTCTTCGCCACCGACCTGGACGCGGGCGCCGAGGCGCCGCCCGCCGCCGGACCTCGTGAACTGCCGTTGTTCGCCCTCCTCACCGTGGCGGGCACCCTGGTCGGCTTCGTCCTGACCTCGGCACTCGACATCAACCCGGCGTGGGCCGCGGCCGCGGGCGCGGCCACCCTGGCGGCCCGTGCCCTGGCCCAGCGCAGCACCACGCCTGCGGCGATCGTGCGGGCAGCGTCCCTGCCGTTCTGCGCCTTCGTGCTGGCGCTGGGCATCGTGGTCCGGGCGGTGGTCGACAACGGCCTCGCGGATGCCCTGGTCCATCTGGTGCCCGGCGGCACCGGCCTCGCGGACCTGCTCGCCGTCGCGGCACTGGCAGCCGTTCTGGCGAACGTGATCAACAATCTTCCCGCCGTCCTCGTGCTGCTGCCGCTGACCACCCCCACCGGCCCGGGCGCCGTCCTCGCCGTGCTCCTCGGCGTGAACATCGGCCCCAACCTCACCTACGCCGGTTCCCTGGCCACCCTGCTGTGGCGGCGCATCGTGCGCGAACACGACACCGACGTGGAGCTGGGCGAGTTCACCCGGCTCGGTCTGTTCGCCGTGCCCACCGCGCTGGTGCTCTCGGTGGTGGCACTGTGGGTGTCACTCCAAGCGATCGGAGGCTGAACACGGTGACCGTCATCGTCTGGATCGTGGAGGGCACCTGGCCCGCCTGCGTCGACGCCGCCCGCACCCACACGCCCGAGGACGCCGACGTGGTGCTGCTGCACGTCTCCGGCCCCGAGTCGCCGGGCGCCGCGCACGGTGCCTACGCCGGCCTGCTGGGCCGCGCCCGTCCCGACCGCGCCCCCGGCACACGGGTGGAGCACCTGGCCGCAGCGGCGGGCGAACAGCTCCTGACCGGCGCGGCCGAGCGCCTGGGGCGCCCGTGCACCCGGCGAGAACGGGCGGGCCGCGCGGAACGGGAGGTCGTGGCCGCCGCCGAGGGCGCCGACCTGCTCATCCTCGCCCGGGACGGCGACCGCACCCACCTCGGCCCCCGAAGCCTCGGCCCCTCCAGCCGTTTCATCGTCGACCACGCCCCCTGCCCCGTCCTGCTCATCTGGCCGGAGACCGCACCCGGCACGGGCACGATCCCGCCCCCACCACCTCACCCACCGCACCATCGCTAGGAGCGGCTGGGTCTCGGGCTCATGAGTCGAACCAGCGCAACCAGATAGGCGTGTCCACCCCCGCGTGCCGGCTCCGGTGGGCGGCGCGGCGCTGTTCGGGGGTCGTCAGCGGCTCCTCGTGGGCGAGCCGGTCGAGGTACCACTCCGCGAAACTCGCGGGTTGGCGGGCGTCGTTCTCCTCGGCCGCTTCGGCCGCCCCCCGCCAGGTTTCGTGATCAGCTCGGTACACCGTGATCGAGGCGTAGTCCTCCTGCTTCGGCTCCTTGTCCCCCAGGTCTTCGCTCGCCGCGAGGGCCGTGTCGTGATCGGGGAAGGGGACGTGCAGCTGGGCATGGTCCCCATGCCGGGCGCCGTCCCAGAGACCGCTCGGCCCGCCGGCGTGTGTTCCCTGTCGTGCGTAGAGGGCGATGGTCCGCACTCGCACCTCGTCCCGATCCGCTGCCCGCATGCCCGGCAAGACAGCGTGGCGACGAAGATCATGATCCACGGGTGCGGTGCGGCCAGGGGCGGTCTTGGCCCCGTAAGGGCGTTCATGCCCTGGAGACACCCGCTGAGGCGCCGTGTCGGGTGAGAGCGCTGCCCCCGACCACCCCTCAGTTGCAGAATATGCACCGCCTGGTTGCGTTCGTCACACCGCGCATCGAGAGTTGCCGCCCGGGACCTGGAGCACACGCTGGACCGCACGCTCAGGACTCCCCCTCTGACGGCCTGGTCGAACCAACGCAAGGAATCATCGTGATCGAGAAGGAAACCGCGTTCTACAGCGAGGGCAGCCGCCTCAAGGCCACGATCTACTACCCCGACGACCTGCCGGACGCCGGAAACCTGCCGGCCCTCGTCATCAACTCCGGCTACCAGGGCTTCAACGAGTTCTACCCCAAGCTGTTCGCCCAGCGGCTGACCGAGCACGGGTTCGTCTGCCTGGGCTTCGACTACCGCGGCATGGCGGACAGCGAGGGCGAGAAGGGCCGGGTCCTGATCGAGGAGCAGGCTCAGGACGTACGCAACGCGGTCACGTTCATCCGCTCGCAGAACGACGTCGACCCGCGCCGCATCGGCCTCATCGGCTGGGGCATGGGCGCCGCCAACGTCGTCCTCGCCGCCGAGAAGGGCGGTGACGTCGCGGGCGTCGCCTCCCTCAACGGCTTCTACGACGGCGAGCGCTGGCTCCAGTCCATCCACACCTACGACGAGTTCGTGAAGATCGTCGACGAGGTGAAGGAGGACCGGGTCAACCGCGTCCTCAAGGGCGAATCCAAGCTCGCGGACACCTTCGCGCACTACCCGCTCGACCCGGCGACGGGCGACTACGTCGAGAAGGAGCTGTCGCAGGTCTACGGGTTCGGGCACCCGACCCGGCTCCAGTTCACGGAGTCCATCCTGGACCTGAAGGTGGAGAGCGTGGTGGCGCATCTCGCACCGACACCGCTCTTCATCGCCCACGGTGAGCGGAACTCACTGCACCCCTTCGACGAGGCCCGGTCCCTCTACGGGTCCGCCGCGTCGCCCAAGACCCTTTACACGATCGACGGGCGGCACAACGACTTCATGTACGGTGACCACCCGGAGTTCCTGTTGCTGTGCGACCGCTTGCGGCAGTTCTTCGACGAGGCGTTCAGCGTCTCCGCCGCGCCCGCCCGGAGCATCTCGGCCTGACCGTCGGCCGCGGGCCGTAGGTGCAGAAAATGCAACGCCGTGTTGCGCGCACCCGCCCCCCGCCTCTAGCTATTCATACCGCTAACAAGGACTCGGTATGGCTCTTGAGCAGAAACAGACTGCGGCAGCGCGAAGCGGCGCTTCGCGGGTGATGGCGATCCTGGACGCGCTCGCGTCCGCGGATCCCGCCGTGTTCCCGGACGGGCTGAGTGTGGCCGATGTCGCCAGGTTGCTGGGACGAGAGAAGTCGGTCGTCTCCCGGCAGCTCAAGAGCCTGCTCGAGACGGGCATGGTCGCCCGACGTGATTCGGGCCGGTACGAGCTGAGCTGGCGGCTCTTCGCACTGGCGGTCCGCGCCGGGGACCAACGGCTGACCAAACTCGCGGCCCCGCTGCTGCTCAGGCTGACCGAGACCGTCCGCGAGCGCACCTACCTGAGCGTTCTCAGTGACGGCGAGGTACTGACCGTCCTGTCGGAGGGATCCCGACGGTCGATCGAGGCCGTGAACTGGGTGGGCCGGACCATCCCGGTGCACCGGAGTTCAAGTGGCATGGCCCTGCTGATGGACTACGAGGACGAGCACATCCTCGACATGGTCCGGCGTTGCGGGGACAGGGTGTCGGACCGTGAGGCGCATGAGTTCCTCGACCAGGTGCGGGAGGCCCGCCGGCGGGGATACACGGTGGCGAACCGGATCTTCGACCCGGAGCTGCTGGGCATCGGCGCACCGGTGCGGGACTTCACCGGCCGGATCAAGGCCGCGGTGAACATTTCGGGTCCCGCGTTCAGGATCGAGCCGCACATCCAGGCGTTCGGCGGGCACCTGCTCTCCTCCGTACGGGCCCTGCACGCCTCCCTCTGCTCCGACGTGCGCTCCGGCGCCGATCCGGGCGAACTCTGACGGCCGCCGAAGGCCACTGACCACCCTCTGCTCGCGCCCCGCGGGACCGGAACCTCGGAGAAATCCATGCTGCATCTCGCTCATCCCCCGTCCGCGCCCGGATCTGCCGCCGCACGGCAGCCGCTCCTCCCCATGGTCGTGAGCGGCGACCGGGGAAGGCGGGCCACCCCGTGAGCCTCGTCTCCTACATGTCCGACAATGCCGACCACTTGCTGTTCCTGGCCGAGCAGCACATCGAGCTCGTCCTGGTCAGCGTCTCGTTCTCCGCGGTCATCGGCGTCGGGCTCGCGCTTCTCACCCAGTCCGCGCCGGGCCTGCGCCACGCCCTGCTGTCGTTCACGGGGTCCCTGCTGACCATCCCGTCGTTCGCCCTGTTCGCTCTCATGATCCCGCTCCTGGGACTCGGGGTCGCACCGACGATCGCCGCCCTCACCGTCTACGGGGTCTTCCCGATCCTGCGCAACACGGTCACCGGCATCGAAGAGGTCGATCCGGCGGTCGTGGAGGCGGCACGCGGGCTCGGCATGGGTGCGGGGCAGCGCATGCGCACCGTCGTCCTGCCGCTGGCCTGGCCGGTGATCCTCAACGGCATCCGCACGGCGACGATCATGCTGGTCGCGACCGCGGCGATCGGAGCGGTCGTGCGGGGTCCCGGTCTGGGACAGCTGATCTTCCGTGGCCTCGAGCGCATCGGGGGAGCCAACGCGCTGGAGGAAGCCCTCTCAGGAGTGGTCGGAGTGGTGGTCGTCGCCCTCGTCCTCGACCTGCTGTTCATCGCGATTGCCAAGATCACTGCCCTGCGAGGACTGAATGTCTGACAGACCCACCCCGAGCCCTGACGCCATGATCTTTCTGGATGAGGTGTCCAAGCGGTACCCGGGCCAGGAAACGGCGGCCGTCGCCGAGCTCTCGATGGAGATCGGGCGAGGGGAGTTCGTCGTCCTGGTCGGCCCGTCCGGATGCGGGAAGACCACCACGCTGCGGATGATCAACCGCCTCGTCGAACCGACCCACGGCCGCATCTTCATCGACGGCAAGGACGTCACCCACGCCGACGTGGACGACCTCCGACGCGGCATCGGCTACGTCATCCAGCAGATCGGTCTGCTCCCCCACCTGACGATCGTGGACAACATAGCCCTCGTGCCCAAGATGCTCGGGGCGAAGAAGTCGCAGCGCCGTGAGCGGGCGAAGGAACTGCTGGAGTTGGTCGGACTCGATCCGGCCGTCCACGCCGGCCGATACCCCCGGCAGCTCTCCGGAGGTCAGCAGCAGCGGGTGGGGGTCGCCCGCGCCCTCGCCGCGGATCCGCCGGTGATGCTGATGGACGAGCCGTTCGGCGCCGTCGACCCGATCGCACGGGAGAAGCTCCAGATGGAGTTCCTCCGTCTCCAGGAACGGATCCGCAAGACGATCGTGATGGTCACGCACGACATCGACGAGGCGCTGCGCCTGGGCGACCGCATCGCGATCTTCGGCCCCGGCTCCCGCCTGGCCCAGTTCGACACTCCCCTGGAGATCCTCAGCAACCCCGCCGACGATTTCGTACGCGACTTCGTCGGATCCGGCGCCCCGGTCCGACGGCTGTCGCTCCTGAAGGTCGCGGACGTCATCGCCGCCGCCCCGGCCGACTCGCCCGGCCGTGCGCACGCCATCACGATCGACGCCGGCGAAAGCATCCACCGGGCGCTCGAACTGGCCCTGGCGTCCAGGGCGGAGGGCGTCGTGGTCAGTGTCCCCGGAGAGGACGACCGCTACCTCGACCTCCAGACCCTCCTCACCGCGGCCGCCCAGCCGACGAAGGTGCTCTCGTGAGCACCGCGGCGGTCCAGGCGGTCAGCACCCGCTCGGCGACACGCCGTTCCAGGACCTGGGTCATGCCGCTGGTCGTCCTGGTCCTGCTGGGAGCCCTCTGGGCCTACGTCGGCTCCCTCGACATGGACTCCATCGAAACCCGCACCCTGGCGCCGGACGTCGTCCTGACCGCGCTGTGGGAGCACGTCCAGCTCGTCGCCGTGTCGACGCTGCTGACCATCGCCATCGGCGTCCCGCTCGGCGTGCTGCTGACCAGGCCCGGCATCAGCGGGGTGGGGGTGATCGTGCTCGCGGTGGCCAACGCCAGCCAGGCGGTGCCGTCCATCGGCGTGCTGGTGATCCTGGCCATGGTCTTCGGCGTCGGCTTCTGGATGGCCGTGCTGGCGCTGGTGCTCTACGCCCTCCTCCCCGTCCTGCGCAACACCATGGTCGGCATCCGCCAGGTCGACCCCGCGCTGATCGACGCCGGGCGCGGCATCGGGATGAGCCCCCGTGAGGTGCTCCTCACCATCGAGCTGCCCCTGGCGGTCCCGGTGATGCTGGCGGGCATCCGCGTCGCGCTGATCCTGAACGTCGGCGTGGCCACCCTCGCCGCGTTCACCAACGCCGGCGGCCTCGGGGCGGTCATCTCCTCCGGTATCTCCCTCGACAGGACGCCGGTGCTCGTCGTCGGCAGCGCCCTCACGATGGCCCTCGCCCTGACCGTCGACTGGCTGGCCGGCCTGGCGGAGCGGGTCCTCCGCCCACGCGGCATCTGAGCCCGCTCCCACCCCGGGACACGCACCACCACTTCACGTCACTTCACGCACTACGAAAGGGCTTCAGCATGCGCAGAAACATGTGGGCCGCGGCAGGTCTGCTCGGCCTGGCACTCACCAGCGGCTGCGCTCTCGGCAGCAGCGGCACCGACCAGGGCAGCGGCCCCGCCGAGAGCGGTCCCCTCAAGGGGGCCACGGTGACCGTCGCCTCGAAGAACTTCACCGAGCAGTTGCTGCTGTGCGAGATCACGGCCGAGCGGCTCGAGTCGCAGGGGGCGAAGGTCAAGCGTACGTGCGGCATGAGCGGCACCAACGCCGTCCGCGCCGCGCTGACCGGCGGCTCCGTGGACATGTACTGGGAGTACACGGGCACCGGCTGGCTGGCACTCCAGCAGTCGGGGACCGAGACCGACCCGCAGGCCATGTACAAGAAGGTCAGCACCCTGGACAAGGCCGAGAACGACGTGGTGTGGCTGCCGCCCGCCGCGGCCAACAACACCTATGCCGTCGCGGTGAAGACGGCAACGGCCGAGAAGCTCGGCGTCTCCACACTCTCCGCGTACGCGTCGCTCGCCGAGAAGGACGCGGGGAGTGCCGGCTTCTGTGGTGCCTCGGAGTTCTTCGGCCGCGACGACGGCTGGCCCGGGCTGCAGAAGGCGTACGGCTTCAGCCTCCCGAAGAGCGACGTGGCGGAGCTGGCCGAAGGCCCGATCTACAACGCCGTCGCCAAGGGCGACCCGTGCGACTTCGGCGAGGTGTTCGCCACGGACGGACGGATCTCCGCCCTCGGCCTGACGGTCCTGGAGGACGACAAGAAGTTCTTCCCGCCCTACAACCTGTCCCTGAACGTCCGCGGGTCCGTCCTGAAGAAGTACCCGAAGATCGAGACGGTGATGGATCCGGTGAGCGAGCTGCTGACCACCGCCGCGCTGCAGAAGCTCAACGCACAGATCGACGTGGACGGCAAGAGGCCCGAGGAGGTCGCGAGCCAGTGGCTCAGCGCGAGCAAGCTGAAGTGACGGCGAGGCCGGAGGAGCCCCGCACCCTGCGTGTGGGGCTCCTCCAGACCGCGCCCGTCTTCGGCGCCGTGGAGGAGAACCTCACCCGGATCGCCGAACTGCACAACGGACTGGGGCCGGTCGACCTCGCCCTGACGCCGGAGCTCTCGGTCAACGGATACGGATTCACTCCGCACCGGGAGACAGACCTGTTCGCCGCCGACGACCCTCGCCTGACCGCTCTCGTGTCCGCCGGCGTCGGAGTGGGCTTCGCCGAGAAGAACGGCTCGGGGCTGCCGTGGAACTCCTGTCTGCTGACCGATCCGTCGACCGGGACCCGTCACCTTCATCGCAAACTCCAGCCCGTCTCCTACGCGCCGTGGAACGAGCATCTGCTGTTCCAGGCCGGTGCGGACCTGCGGACCGCCGACTTCGGCGCGGCCAGGATCGCCACGGCCATCTGCAACGACATGTGGCATCCGGTTATCCCGTGGCTGGCGGCCCACGCCGGAGCGGAGGTCCTCATGGTGCCCGTGGCCAGCATGGAAGGCGCCGATCCTGCGCGGATCCGCCGTACCTGGGAAGTGATCCTGGAGCACACCGCCGTCCTGTTGCAGTGCTACGTCGTCTTCGTCAACCGCTGCGGTACGGACGGCGGGGCCCGGTTCTGGGGCGGCTCGCGCGTCCTGGGGCCGGACGGCGGCGTCCTCGCCCGCCTCGGAGACGAGCCGGGCGCCACCGTCGTCGAGCTCGACATGACGGGTCTGCGGCGCCTGCGTTCAGAGGTTCCCGTGCTCGCCGAGTCCCGGACCGGGTTCATCGCCGGAGCGTTGGCGCCCGACCGTGGCTCCGAGAGAGAGCAGCTCCATGTTTGACGTTCATGTCCATGCCGCGCCCGACGTGCTCGACCGGATCGGTTACGACGACCAGATCGGCGCGAGCTATGCCGCGGCCGGCTACAGCGGTTTCGTCCTGAAGGCCCACCACGAGTCGACGGTCGGCCGGGCCAGCGCCCTGAGCCGGTCGTCCGGGCTGGAGGTCGTGGGCGGCCTCGCCCTCAACCGTGCCGTGGGCGGGATCAACCCGGCGGCGGTCCTGTCTGCGCTGTCCACGGGAGGCCGCGTGGTGTGGTTCCCCACAGCCGACTCCCACACCCAGGAGACCGCCGAACTGCCCAGGCTCGGAGACCTCGACGGGCGTCTGGACCGATCCGTGCTGTCCGTCCCCCCGATCCTGGCAGCGGACGATCCGGCGGCGAAGGACGTCGCCTTCGTACTCGACCTGATCGCCGAGCACGACGCCGTGTTGTGCACGGGGCATGTCAGCGGTGCGGAGTGCAGGTGGCTCCTGGACGAGGCACTGGGCCGGGGCATCGACAGGTTCCTGCTCACTCACCCCTCGTACACCGTCCCCGGCATGGGCGCGGGGGAGATCGCCGAACTCGCCGAGCGGGGCGCCCACGTCGAGATCACCGCCTACCAGCTCCTCCACCAACCGGGCATGACGGCCGCCCGACTGGCCGCCGTGGCCCGGGCAGCAGGTTCACGCCTGGTCCTCGCGTCCGACGCTGGACAACCCGACAGCCCCGAGCCCCCCGCGGCACTCGAACAACTCATCAGCGCGCTGACAGCCGAGGGTGTGGACCCCGGACGGCTTCGGGATGCCGCCTCCGACACCCCCAGGCGGCTCGTCCTCCCATGACGGCCGGCCGACACGACCGCTCTTCAGGAACAGCACGACAGGGACGCGACCATGGCAGATGATCCCACCACCCCCAGCGAGGCGTTCCTCGACGCCGTCCGCGCCGAGCTCGGCGACCTCGTCGACGGCTCGTCCCTGACCAGGGCCCTGTACTCGACGGACGCCTCGAACTACCGGATCGTCCCCGAGGCCGTGCTCACGCCGAAGTCCCCGGACGACGTGATCACCGCGGTCGGCATCGCCCGCGCCCACGGCGTCCCCGTCACCGTGCGGGGAGGAGGTACCTCCTGCGCCGGCAACGCGGTGGGCCCCGGCCTCGTGATCGACTTCTCCCGCCACATGAACCGCGTCCTGTCGATCGACGCGGACGCCTCGGCAGCAGTGGTCGAACCCGGGACGATCCTGAGCACTCTCCAGGACGCCGCCCTGCCCTGCGGACTGCGGTTCGGCCCCGACCCGTCCACCGCCACCCGCTGCACCATCGGCGGGATGGTCGGCAACAACGCGTGCGGACCGCACGGCCTCTCCTACGGCCGTACAGCCGACAACGTGGTGTCCCTGACCTGGCTGACCGGCCGCGGCGACATCATCACGGCCGGCTCGGGGGACGAGGCGCTCACGGCGATACCCGGTCTGGACTCCTTCGTGGCGGAGAACCTGGCCGTCCTGCGCACCGAGTTCGGCCGCTTCGGACGCCAGATCTCCGGCTACTCCCTCGAACACCTCCTCCCGGAGAACGGCCGCAATCTCGCGGCCGCGCTGACCGGCACCGAGGGCAGCTGCGGGATCCTCCTCGAAGCCACGGTCAGGCTCGTCCCCCGGGCAGCCGCGCCGGCTCTGGCCGTCCTCGGCTACGACGACATGGCCGCCGCCGCGGACGACGTGCCGAACCTCCTCCCCTTCCGCCCGCTCGCCCTGGAGGGCCTGGACGCACAGCTCGTCGACGTCGTCCGCCGGGCGCACGGCAGCGCCTCCGTCCCGGCCCTGCCCGCGGGCGGGGGGTGGCTGATCGCCGAGGTCGGCGGCGCGAGTTCCGAGGAGGCTGTCGAGGCGGCGCGGGAACTCGTCGCCGCCTCCGGCTCGGCCGACGCCGTCGTCCTGCCCGCGGGCCCCGAGGCGACCCGGCTCTGGCAGATCCGCGCCGACGGCGCCGGCCTGGCCGGGCGCACCGCCGACGGCAAGCAGGCGTGGCCCGGCTGGGAGGACTCCGCCGTACCCCCGGAAAGGCTCGGCGACTACCTGCGCGGACTCGAAGCGCTCATGGCCGAGGAGAACGTCTCCGGCCTGGCGTACGGCCACTTCGGCGACGGCTGCGTCCACGTCCGCATCGACTTCCCGCTGAACGCCGACGGCACGCCGATGCGCAGGTTCCTCGAACGCGCCGCCGCTCTGGCCGCCGAACACGGCGGCTCCCTCTCCGGCGAACACGGCGACGGACGCGCCCGCTCCGAGCTGCTGCCCGCCATGTACAGCCCGGAAGCCCTGAGGGCGATGGAGGCCTTCAAGGCTCTCCTCGACCCCGAGGACCTCATGAACCCCGGGGTCGTCGTCCGCCCGGCCCCGTTGGACGCCGACCTCCGCCGCCCCCAGGCCCGCCGGCTCCGTGCCGCCGACGGCTTCGCCTTCGCGCACGACGGCGGTGACATCACCGATGCCGTCCACCGGTGTGTCGGGGTGGGCAAGTGCCGGGCCGACCTGCGCGGCCAGGGAGGGTTCATGTGCCCGTCGTACACCGCCACCCGGGACGAGAAGGACTCCACCCGAGGCCGTGCGCGCACGCTCCAGGAGATGCTCAACGGCGGTGTCGTCACCGACGGTTGGAGCTCACCGGAGGTCCACGACGCGCTCGACCTCTGTCTGAGCTGCAAGGCGTGCGCGAGCGACTGCCCCACCGGCATCGACATGGCCACCTTCAAGTCGGAGGCCCTGCACCGGACGTACGAAGGCCGTCTGCGTCCGCTCAGCCACTACACACTCGGCCGCCTGCCGCAGTGGCTCAAGATCGCTGCCCCTCTGGCCTCCGTCCTCAACCTCACCGGCCGCATCCCGCTGCTCCGCAGAGCCATGACGGCGATGATGGGAGCGGACCCCCGTCGTTCGCTGCCGAGGCTGCCCCGGGCGCCGTTCCGCTGGAGAAGGGGACCCGAGATCGTCACGGGGCAGGAAGGCGGACCCAAGGTCCTGCTCTGGGTCGACTCCTTCTCCGACGCCCTCGCCCCGGAGATCCCCCGGGACGCCGTCGACGTCCTCACCGCCGCCGGCTGCGACGTCGAGATCGCCGCCCCCGGGGCCTGCTGCGGGCTGACCCTGGTCTCCACCGGTCAGCTCACCGCCGCCAAAGCCAAACTCCGCAGGACGCTCGACCTCCTGCTCCCGCACGTCAGGGACGGCAGGACCGTCGTCGGCATCGAGCCCAGCTGTACCGCCACCCTCCGCTCGGACCTCGTGGAACTCCTCCCGGACGACCCCCGAGCCGCCGAACTCGCCCGCTCGGTCAAGACCGTCGCCGAGTTCGTCACCTCCATCGGCTGGACGCCACCGCGGGCGGCCGAGCGACTCCTCGTCCAGCCGCACTGCCACCACTATGCGGTCATGGGCTACGACGCCGACCGGGCGCTCCTGGAATCCATGGGCTGTGACGTCGAGACCTCCGCGGGATGCTGCGGCCTCGCCGGGAACTTCGGCATGGAGAAGGGCCACTACGACGTCTCCGCGAAGATCGCCCGGGACGGCATCCTCGCCAAGGCCTCCGCGAGCCCCGACCGGCGGATCCTCGCCGACGGGTTCTCCTGCCGCACACAGGTACGGGACCTCGCCGGCCTCGACAGCCGCCACCTCGTACAGGTCATCGCGGAGGCGCTGCGGCACTCCAGGCCCGCACAAGGGCGGCAGTCGCGATGACCTGTCTACGCTGTCCAGAGTCCGGGCACCCCCGTCAGGGCTTGACCGGCCTGACCTTCCTGTCGGCGCCGTTCACCCGCACGGTGACCTTCCCGCGGGCTCGCGCGCGGTCGGCCACGATCGTGTAGGACGTGACCTTACCGTCCCGCCACGCGCAGCTGACCTCGTAGCCGCCGCGGGCGCGGAGCCCGGTGAAGGAGCCCCGGGGCTTCCAGCCGTCGGGCAGGGCGGGCAGCAGGTGGATGACGCCGTCGTGGCTCTGGAGAAGCATCTCCACCACCGCGCCCGAGATGCCGAGGTTGCCGTCCATCTGGAAGGGCGGGTGGTTGCAGAACAGGTTCGGGAGCGTGTTGTACGCCAGCAGGCCGCGCAGCATGATCTGGGCGCGGTGGCCGTCGCCGAGGCGGGCGAAGAGGGCGGCCCGCCAGGGCCAGGTCCACGAGCGGCGGCTGTCGCCCGACACCGTCGCGGCGGTGAAGGGAACGCCTTCCTTCTCGCCGCATCGCGCCTTGAGCGAGACGAGGGCGGCGGTCGCGAAGTCGGGTGTCCTCGGGGTGATCTGACGGCCCGGATACACCGCGAAGAGGTGCGAGGTGTGGCGGTGGATGTCCGTGGGGCTGTCGATGTCCTCCTGCCATTCCTGCAACTGCCCCCACTTGCCGACCTTGTTCGGCGCGAGGCGCGCCTGCATGTCCGCGACCTTGGCCCGGTAAGCGGGGTCGGCGTCGAGGACCGCCTCGCAGTCGAGGTAGTTCTGGAACAGGTCCCAGATGATCTGCTGGTCGTACATGACGCCGTCCTCGCGCGGCCCGTGCTCGGGGGACCAGCCGTTCGGTGAGACGAGGAGTCCGTCCTCGCGCTCCTTGAGGTGGTCCTCCCAGAACTGGCAGATCTCCTTGATCATCGGGTGCGCGACGGTGCGGAGGTAGTCCAGGTCCTGGGTGAACGCCCAGTGCTCGTAGAGGTGTTGGGCGTACCAGGCGCTCGCGACGGTGTTCCATTCCCAGGCGTTGCCGCCGAAGACGCTCTGGCTGGTGCGGGCGGTCCAGCCGCGTGTGTCCTTGCCGAAGGCGTTGCGGGTGGCCACCCGGCTGGGCACCGCGACCTGCCTGACGAACTCGACGAGCGCCTCGTGGCACTCCGACAGGTTCGTGGTCTCGGCTCCCCAGTAGTTCATCTGGATGTTGATGTTGGTGTGGTAGTCGGAGGCCCAGGCGGGCGCGTTGCTGTCGTTCCACAGGCCCTGGAGGTTGGCGGGCAGGCCGTCCGGGCGGGAGGAACTGATCAGCAGGTAGCGGCCGTAGTCGAACATCGTCTGTTCGAGGGTCGGATCGTCGCCGCCCGCCGCGTAGCGGGCCAGCCGGGCGTGGGTCGGCAGCGCGACGACGGTGTCCTCGGAGGTGCCCCAGTCGACGGAGACGCGGTTCATGAGGGCGCGTATCTGCGCGGTGTGCTCGTCGCGCAGGGCGCCGTAGGGCCGCTTGGCCGCCCTGTCGAGGGCCCGGTCGATGGCCGCCCGCGGATCGGCTCCGCGCCATCCGGCGGCGGCGTCGAGCTTGTAGTCGGTGCGGGCGTCGAGCAGCAGGGTCAGCGTCGTGCAGCCGGTGAACCCGAGCGCCGGCCCGTCGGCGCTGAGGGTGCCGTCGGTGTGCAGGACCCTGACGGTGCACGCGTGCTTGAGGCCGTTGCCCATGACCCCGTGGAAGGCGATCCGTCCGGCGCCGGGGTCGACGGTCGTCGGCGCCTCGTCCTGCGCGGACGTCAGGGAGATCGTTCCGGAGAGTCCCCGCGCGCGCTCCGACGTGTATCGGAAGACCATGACGTCGGCGGAACGGCTCGCGAGGGCCTCCCGCCGAAACCGCTGCCCCGGTACGCCGAAGCGAGTGACATGGACCCCTTGGGTGAAGTCCAGGGCGCGCTGGTAGTCGACGAATGCGCTCTGCGTGCGGGTGTCGAACCCCGTTCCCGCCAAGGCGACTTCGGCGATCTGGAAGCCGGTGGACGACGGATCCGGGGTGAACGTGATCCGGTAGGCGCTGTACGCGGTGGTGTTGGTGAACCGGAAGGTCCGGGTCTCGCCGCGGTCGGCGAAGGGCGCCCCGGGGTTCTGCGTGTCGAGGGTCACCCATGCCTGCCCGTCCTGCGAGGCCTGGAGCGTCCATCTCCGGGGATCGTCCCGCGGCCGGTCCGGGGCCGCCGTCAGGGTGTACGAGGTGACGGCGACCGCACTGGCCAGATCGGCCTGCCATACGACCGTCTTCGCGCCGCCGCCGACCCGCCAGACGGTGCCGGGATCGCCGTCCACCGAACGGGAGATGCCCGAGCCGCCGGACCCGGAGTGCCCGCTGGGCGAGGACAGGAACAACGGGCCGACGCCGACGCCGAGTTCGACGCCCGACAGGCCGATCTCGCTCACCTGGAAATGACTGACCCCCGCCTTGGGGGCGAAGTCGAACCGGTAGAAGCGGTACGACCCGCCGGCGGCACAGGTGAACTCCTTTGTCAGGAAACGGCTTTCGAAGGGTGCCGACAACGAGCGCCCGTCCACCGTGGTCCAACTCGAACCGTCGGCGGACCCGTACAGCGTCCACTGCTGCGGGTCCCGCTCGGGGACGTCGTTGGCACTGGTCAGCCGGTAGGACGTGACCTCGACGGGGTCGGGCAGTTCGACCTGCCACTGCACCTTGGAACCGGGCCCCTCGATACACCACTTGGTGCCCGACGTCCCGTCGTAGGACTTGTCGAGTCCCTCCGAAGAGGAGGAGCTGTACGGGCCTCCCGGGGCCGTGACCTTCGGCCGGGCCCCGTGGGACCCGAACGCGACGACGACGTCACCGAAGTTCCGGTACGAACCGAAGCCGGTCATGCTGGTGTCGAAGGCGCTGTCCGGCTGACCCGCGAGGGCGTTGTCGTAGTCGTTGACCCCGCCCCACAGGCTCTGTTCGTTGAACTGGATGCGCTCCTCATAGGGGTCGGCGAAGAGCATGGCGCCGAGTCGTCCGTTACCGATCGGCAGGGCCTGCGACTCCCAATCCACCGCGGGGACGGGGTACTTCAGCGTCTCTCGCGACAGGGTCGGCCACTGGCCGGCGGCCGCCCCCGCTCTGTCGGCGGCGATCGCCGGTCCCGCGAAGAGGCCGTCGGCCAGCGGTGCCAGGGCGAGGGCACCACCGAACTTGAGAACGCTTCTTCGCTGCGGTTCGGACGCACGGGTCACGACGGATCTCCCAGCCACTGGTCGGTTCTTCTTACGGAGGGAAGCGCGGCCTCAGCTGAAGGCAGCGCCATCATCACCAGGCGACAGGTAGGATGTCTAGAGGGATGCAACGCCATGATCCCGAGTTTTTCTTGCAGCATCCACCCCAGGAATCCATATACATGGGATGTATACGCAAGAACACTCAGTCGGCCTTGCGCCAGCGCGCCCGCAGGCTGAACGCGGCACTCTTCGGGCGGCGTTCGCGCGTGAAGACGCCCTTCTTGTTGCCGTCGACACGGAACACGCCGGGCGCGGTGGCGAAGTCGGCGAAGTTCCAGACCTGTTCGCCGACGACGGCTTCGATGCGGTCGAACACCCGGTGGTACACGTCGAGCAGGGCGGTCTGGTACTCCTCCGTCCACGGGCTCGGTACGGCGCTGCGCAGGCCGGGGTAGGTGTCGGCGCCGTACTCGGTGATGACGATGGGCTTGTCGTGCCGCTCGGCCCACTTCCGCAGGTCGGCTTCCAGCTCGGTCTCGGCCGTCGCCAGGTCGTCGGGGCCGAAGTACCAGCCGTAGTACCGGTTGAGCAGCACGACGTCGAACAGGTCGGTGACCGCGCACTCGTCGGGTGATCCCATCAGCGCGTTCGCGTAGGCGATGGGCCGGGTCGGGTCCAGGCGGCGGGTCTCGGCCGCCAGCGGGGCGAAGTACGCGCGGGCCTCGGGCTGGACGTTGTCGGGCTCGTTGGCGAGGGACCACAGGACGACGCTGGGGTGGTTCCTGTCGCGGGCGACCAGTTCCCGGATCGCCTGGAGGTGGGTGCGCCGGGCGGCTTCCCCGATGGTGTCGGCGGAGAACGTGTTCGCCTTCTTCGCACCCGCGAAGACTCCCCCGGCGATGTTGAGGTTCTGGCCGACCGCCGCGGTCTCGTCGATCACCACCACGCCGTGCCGGTCGGCGTAGTCGAGGACCTCCTCCGCGTAGGGGTAGTGCGAGGTCCTGAAGGAGTTCGCGCCGGTCCACTCCATCAGCGCGAAGTCGTGCACCATCAGCGCGTCGTCGTGCCCTCTGCCGCGCACGGCCGCGTCCTCGTGCTTGCCGAACCCCTTGAAGTAGAAGGGAGTTCCGTTGATCAGGAACTGCTTTCCCCGTGCCTCCACCGTGCGTACGCCGACCGTCTGGCGGTACTCGTCGAGGACACCGTCCGACGCGTCCCGCAGGGTGGCCCGCAGTTCGTACAGGTAGCCGTCGCCGGGTGCCCACGGGTGGACGTCGGGCACACGCAGGACGCCGGTCGCACCGAGGGCCGTCGCCACCTCGGCGCCGGTGGCGTCGTGCAGCGAGACTCGGACCACCGTGTCGGTTCCCCCGATGCTGTCCACTTCGTAGGCCACCACGCCGGTCGTGCCGTCGAAAGTCGTCGTCACGGTGATGTCGCTGATGTGCGTCCGGGGTGTGGTGTAGAGCCAGACCGGCCGGTGCAGGCCCGCGTAGTTGAAGAAGTCGTGGAAGTACCGCTGCTTGCGGCTGCCGTCGGCGTGTTCCTCGACCCGGCCCGGGGGTATCGACTCCCAGGTCAGTTCGTTGTTGACCACGGCCGTGACGCGGTTCTCGGCCCCCGGTCGCAGATGCGCGGTGACGTCCGCCTCGAACGGCGTGTAACCGCCTTCGTGTGCTGCCTGCTGTCTGCGGGCGCCCGGCGACATCGAGTTCGCGGCGGCCGCGGCGAGTCGGGCGGCTGCTCGTCGCCGGGACCTCTCCGGGCGCGGCGGCGAAGCACCGGTACGTGGTCCTGGAACCGGAACTGACCGTGCGTCAATCCACCACCGGCGTTTGGAGAATCAACCAAGATTTCACGTGCTCGTAACACAGGGCTTCTGTGCGGCCCGTCCTTCAACCATAGTTCCTTTCCGGAAAAGAGTTTCCGCATTGCAGAACATGCTTGGAGGCACCAGTGCCGTCGTCCGCACCGTCCCTGCCGCGACGCGTTCTACGCACGCTGCGTCGGTCTCTCTTCGCGCAGGTCGCCTGCGCGCTTGTGCTCGGCATCCTCGTGGGAACGTTCTGGCCGCAGGCCGGCACCGCGGTTCAGCCGCTCGGTGACGGATTCGTGCGCCTCATCAAGGCCCTCATCGCACCCCTGGTGTTCTGCGTGGTCGTCTTCGGCATCACCAAGGCCGGCGATCTCAAGGCCTTCGGGAGGATCGGCGTCAAGGCGCTGATCTGGTTCGAGGTAGCGACGACCTTCGCACTCCTCTTCGGCCTGGTCGCGGGCAACCTCGTCGCTCCCGGGGCCGGGATGAACGTGGATCCGGCACAGCTCGACGCCTCCGCCGTGGACGAGAGGACCGGAGGCGGATCGCTCCCCTCGACCAGCGAGTTCATCCTGCACGCGCTGCCGGACAGCGCCGTCGGCGCCTTCGCCGAGAACTCCCTCCTCCAGGTCCTGGTCCTCGCGTGTCTGGTCGGGGCCGCCCTGCTGCACCTCGGGTTGTCGAAGGTCCCCGCCGTCCTGCCCGCCATCGAGCAGGTACAGGAGATCGTCTTCACGATCGTCGGCTTCATCATGAAGCTGGCCCCGCTCGCCGTCTTCGGCGCCACCGCCCACCTGGTGGGCCAGTACGGCGTCGGCGTGATGACGACCTACGGCAAGCTCATCGGGGTCTGTTACGCGGTCGCTCTGCTCTTCCTGCTCCTCCTGGCCGTGGCGCTCAAGGCCGTGACCGGGCTGAGCCTGTGGAAGTTCGTGCGCTACACGCGCGAGGAGATGCTGCTCGCGCTGGGCACCGCGTCGAGCGAGACCGTCATGCCCCGCATGATGCAGAAACTGCGGCAGGCGGGCTGCCGGGACGACGCCGTGGGACTGGTGCTGCCCACCGGATACTCCTTCAACCTCGACGGCGCCTCCATCTACCTGTCCGTGGCCACCCTGTTCATCGCTCAGGCCGTGGGCGTGGACCTCACCCTCGGGCAGCAGGTCACCGTGGTCCTGGTACTGATGCTCACCAGCAAAGGCATGGCGGGTGTGCCCGGCTCCGCCTTCCTCGCCCTGTCGGCCACCGCGAGCTCGCTCGGTGTCATCCCCGCGGGCGCCGTGGCCCTGCTGCTCGGTGTGGACCGCATCATGGACTCGATGCGCGTCGCGACGAACCTGCTCGGCAACTGCGTCGCCGTCTTCGCCGTCTCCCGCTGGGAGGGCGCACTGGACATGGCGCGGGCTCGGAAGGTCCTGGACCAGGAGATCGCCTTCACGGAGGAAGACTCCACCGACCGGCCCCCGGCCAGGCCGAAGGCCGACGCCGAGGAAGCCGTACCGGGCGAAGCCGGAGTCGCCTGAGACAGTTCAGCCACGGGCTCCGGGCCTGGGCGGGAGATGGATCGGCCTTCACGCGCGATCCCATGTCACCACCTCGGCCGAACGGCCGGTTCCTGACCTGCGCCTCGGCGGGTGGAGTCGGCCGAACGGCCGATGTCCGCAGCAGGGGCGGCGACGAACAATTCACCCGACGGTCCGCGACGCATCGACGCCGTGGACGCACATCGCACGGGCGCCGTCGTTCGCGCAGGGGCGGGCGGACCTCCACTCCGCCGCAATGCCCGGGCTGCCCCTCCTCGAACGGAGAACTCCCCCCTCATGAACGCTGTCGCCGACGCGGTCACCGCACCCACGCGGGACACCGCTCCCACCCGGCGCAGATCCCGACAACGGCTCCGTCCCTTCCTCCACCGCCATCGTGAGCCGCTGCTAGCCACCGTGACGATGCTTCCGCTGTATGTCGTCTGGGCGTTGTTCCGGGCGAACGGCGGTGGTGACCTCGCGGCCCAGGACACCTGGGCGCGCTATGCCGCCGAGCACGGCGACTCGGCCTACGGGCTGTTCTGGTTCGGCGGACTGCACACGGCGAACTACAGCCTGCTGTCGCCGTATCTGATGGGCTTCTTCGGCGTACGGACGATCGCCGTCGCGTCCGGGCTGGCCGCCGGCTGGCTGGCCGCCGTCCTGCTCGTGCGCTCGGGGATCCGACGTCCGGTGGCGCCCGCGCTGACGGCCGCGTTCGGGCTGTGGGTCGATGTCGCCGCGGGCCGGGTGACCTTCGCGCTGGGAGTCGCCTTCGCCCTCGCCGCGTGTGTGCTGCTGGTGGGCGAACGGCGTCTGGTACTGGCGGCCGGATACGCCGTGCTCGCGACGACGGGGAGCCCCGTGGCCGGACTGTTCCTGGTCGTCGCGGGGGCCGCCTACGGTCTCGTACGCGACTGGCCGCGGGCCGCCGTGCTCACGTTGCCGCCGTTCGTGGTCGTCGGGGTGACCACCCTGTTGTTCCCCTTCGGCGGCGAGCAGCCGATGGCGACCGGTCGGATCTGGTGGCCCGCGCTGCTCGGTCTCGCGGTGGCGGTCTGCGCACCGCGTGGCTGGCGGGTGGTACGGCTCGGCGGCGCCGTGTACGCGGCGGGTGTCGTCCTCACCTACTTCACCCCCTCCCCCATCGGCTCGAACGTGGAGCGTCTGGCCCTGCTGTTCGCTCCCGCCGTGCTGCTGGCCGGCCTGCTCTGCACGGAGCGGTCCGCCCGGTATCGGCGTGGTGGCCTCGCGCTGGCGCTGGCCGGTTCCCTGTTCTGGCTGGGATCGGGCACCCCCCTCTCCTTCCTGAAGGGTTCGGACGCCGTCCCGGCCTGGGCCGCGGACACCCAGGGGCTGGTCCGCGTACTCGACCGGCTCGACGCGGAGCGCGCGCGGGTCGAGGTCGTACCGGCCCATGACCACCGCGACGCCGCCGTGCTGTCCCCCCACATCAACATGGCGCGCGGCTGGAACACCCAGCTGGACATGGAACGGGGCCGGCTCTTCTACGACGGCACCCTCTCCGCGACGACCTACCGGAACTGGCTGGACCGGTGGGCCGTCGGCTACGTGGCCGTCTCCGACGCCGAGCCCGACCGGTACGGGGCGGCGGAGGCGCGGCTGGTGCGCGGGGGGCTGGCCTGGCTGAAGCCGGTGTGGAGCGACGCGCACTGGCGGCTCTACCGGGTGCGGGACGCCGTACCGCTCGTACCGGCGCCCGCGGAGATCGTCAGCGCGTCGGACTCCTTCCTCGTCGTCCACATGCCGGGCCCGGGCTCGGTGACCGTGCGGGTCGCGTACTCGCCGTGGCTGCACGCCGACAACGGCGGCCGTCTGCGCCAGCGGGGCGATTTCACCCGCCTCACGGTCGACGAGCCGGGCTTCTACCAGCTCTCCTCGGAATACGATGCGCTGTACGGCCCCGGCGACGATTTCAGCGGGCGAACCTCCAGGTGATGCGGGACCCCGTCACCCGGGTCACGGTCACCGGGATGTCCACCGTGGTGCCGTCGTTCCTCTTCCCCGTGCAGGTGACGGTCGCGCCGACGACACTCTTCAGGCCGGTCGGACAGGACACCCCGACCCGCACTCCGACCCAGGGAAGCGGGTGGTACTTGCTCTGCGTCCGTCCCGCGACGATGTTGGGCGCGAGGGCCTGGTGGCCGTCCACCAACACCGTGTCGTACGCGTCGAGTTCGGTCGTCGACTCGGTGCCGGAGACCGCGCGCGTACCGATGCCTCCGAGGAGGAACACAGCGGCCGCGCCTGCGACGAGACCCACGAGATACCTGCTGTCCGGCATGTCCTCTCCTGACACTGGAGAGCCCGAAGCTACCAGCCTGGTCGTGGACCCCTTCGAACAGCATGGGCGCATACGGTGATCTCCATGAGATTCGCCTGGCTGCGTGGCTGCGCACGCGGTGTCGCCGTGGGTTCCTTGCTCGCGGTGTCGGTGGTCGACGTACTCGTCGCGAGCGACGCCGGCCACGCCCTCTGGCCTGCGGTGATCGTCCTGGCGGCCGGCCTGACGGCGGTGCTGTGGCCGGGCGGACGCCGGCCCGCGTGGCTGACCCCGCAGCTACGGACCGGCGCACCCGCGCTGCTGTCCCTCCTGTACACGGCGGCCTCGCTCCTACGGCACCGCGACGCCCCGTTCGGCCCGGGTGAGATCACCGTCCTGCTGTGCCTGCTGTTCATCGCCGTACGGCACTGCCCTCCCCGCTGGGCCGTCGTGTGCGGCGTGCTGGACGCGGGCGCCCTGCTCGCCACGCCCACCCGGTACTTCCGGTCGGTGTGGTCGGGCGACGAGGCGCCGCTCTACGAGCTGATCGGCCTGATCCTGATCGGCCTCACGGCCGGACTCGCCGCCTACCTGCGCGCGCTGGACTACCGCCGTACGGTCGCCGTCGACGAGACGCGACGCGGAGAGCGGCTGGCGATCGCGGCCGACCTGCACGACTTCGTCGCCCACCATGTCACCGGCATCCTCGTGCAGACGCAGATGGCCCGCATGATGGCCGCCGACCAGCGAGGGGAACTCGACCCCGTCCTGGCGGGGATCAAGCGCGCGGCCACCGAGGCACTGGCCTCCATGCGCCGCACGGTCGGCGTCCTGCGCGACACCGACTCGCCGGACCCGGACCTGCGCCCGGTCGGGGACCTGGCGGCCATCGCCGACCTGGCGAACAGCTTCGAGAGCCCCGGCCAACACGTCACGCTGGACCGGCACACCGGCGTAGCGGCCGATCTGCCGCACGAGGTACAGGCGGCCGCCTTCCGTGTCGTCCAGGAAGCGCTGACCAACGTCCGGCGCCATGCCGCCGACGCCACCCGGGTCACGATCGGCCTGCGTCACGTCGCCCAGCGGCTGGAGGTCACCGTGACCGACGACGGCCGCGGCGGCACCCAACTGCCCGCCGCGGCCCACGGCGGCGGCTTCGGCCTCATCGGCCTGCGCGAACGCGTCACCGCGCTAGGCGGCGACCTGCACACGGGCCCCACGTCCGGTCAGGGATGGGAGCTACGGGCGTCGCTCCCGACGCACACGCGCCGAGCGACCACCCGTACGGGGTGACGACCCGAGACGCAGGGGGCTTCCCCATGGCCGCGGCGGCCGGTGAACCGGGCGCCCGGCGTTCACCGCCTGCGTCTGGCGGTGGGCAGGGACACCGGTGGGACGCCCTCGGTGACGGTGTTGCTGACGCCGCCGATGCCTTCCACCGTCAGGGTGACGGTGTCACCGGGGACGAGGGGCGGCGGTTCGAAAACCCGGTTGCGGCCCCAGAGTTCGGCGAGGCAGCCTCCGTTGCCGCAGGTGCCCGAGCCCAGCACGTCACCCGGTCGGAGCCAGGTGCCGCGGGAGGCGTAGGCCGCCATCTCCTCGAACGTCCACGCCATGTTGGACAGCCGGTCCTGCCCCACCGTCTCACCGTTGACGTACGCGGTCAGAGCGAGGTCGAGGAAACCCTCGGCGTCGCGGTGGGGTTCGAGTTCGTCGGCGGTGACCAGCCAGGGGCCGAGGGTGGTGGCGGTGTCCTTGCCCTTGGCCGGGCCGAGTTTGACCTTCATCTCACGGCCCTGGAGGTCACGGGCGGACCAGTCGTTGAGGATCGTGTAGCCGATGATGTGCTCACGTGCCTGCTCGGGGGTGAGATCCCGGCCCGCTCTGCCGATGACGGCGGCCACCTCGAGTTCGAAGTCGAACCGACGGCAGCCGGGCGGCACGGGCACGTCGTCGTGGGCACCGATCATCGCGTACGGGTTGGTGAAGTAGAACGCGGGCGCGGCGTACCACTCCTCGGGGACCGCGTCGCCGTACCCCTGCGCGACACCCGCGACATGACTCTCGAAGGTCATGTAGTCACGGACGGTCGGTGGCTCCAGCGGCGGCAGCAGCCGGACGTCGGCCAGGGGCACGGGGGAGGAGCCGGCCAGCGCGCGTTCTCCCGCCTCGCGCAGCGGCTCCTCCCCTTCCACGAGGAGATCGAGCAGGGCGACGGGGTGCAGGAAGGCGTGGAACCGGTCGCCGGCGGCGACTCCGGACTGCCATGTGCCGTCGTGGACGACGCTCGCGAACCTCACGCCGCCATCTCCTGTGCCTCGGCCGGGCGGGTGGCGTCGGGCCGGAAGCCGACGAAGACGGCGGCGATCACGGCGGCAACCGCGCAGGCCGCGGCGGTGAGCAGCAGGCCGTTGCCGTAGCCGTGGGCCAGGGCGTCGGAGGTGTAGGGCGCGAGCTTGGCGCTGAGCGGGCCGAGGTCGGCGGTGTGCAGGGCCAGCGGGCCGCCCGCGTCCAGAACGGCGGTGGCGATGCCGTGTTCCTTGGGCGTGAGTCCGGCGTCGGCGAGGCTGCCGGTGAGCCGGCTCGCGGCCATGCCGAGGGCGACGGCGCCGACGACGGCCGGGCCAAGCGTCTGGCCGAGGTCACGGACCAGGCTGGTGGTGGCACCGGCCATACCGGTCAGGCCGGGCGGTACGACGTTGACGGCGGCGGCGGTGAGGGCGGCGACGACCAGGCCGAAGCCCACGCCGTTGAGGACCAGCGGCCCCAGCAAGGGGACGAGGCCGGTCTCCTGGACCGGCACGGCCCGCAGCCACAGCTGGGCGGTGGCCAGCGCGACGAAACCGGTGACGAGCATGGGGCCGGGGCCCACGCGGTGCAGCAGACGGACGAGCAGGGGCCAGATGAACGGGGTGATGCCCTGGATGATCACGAACGGGACCGCGGCCTGGAAGGGGCTCTGGTGCTGGATGACTCCCAGGCGGATGCTCAGGTCGTACGCGCCGCCGAGGAAGCCGAACATACCGATGACCGCCATCGCGGCCGAGGCGGCGAAGGCCGGGATGCGGAACAGCTCCAGCCGCAGCATCGGGGCGGCACTGCGGTTCTCCATCACGACGAACGCGACGAGGAAGACGACGAAGCCGACGAAGGACAGCGCGATCGGCGCCGAGCCCCAGCCGTCGGAAGGGCCCTGGATGATGCCGTACAGCAGGCTGAGCAGGGCCAGGGCGATGGTGATCTGGCCGGGCCAGTCCAGCGAGCGGCCCTCCGGTGCGGTGGACTCGGCCGCCAGCAGCCAGGCCGCCGCGGCGGTGCCGACGGCGATCACGCCGGTCACGCCGAAAGCCCACTGGAAGGACGCGTGCTCGACGATGCCGCCGGACATCAGCGGGGCGACGAGGGCGCCGAGGGACAGTGCCGTGGTCCAGGAGGCCAGTCCCCTGGCCCGCTCGGCCGGGGTGGCCGTGACGGCGGTGATCATCGTCAGGGAGGCCGGGAAGAGCGCGGCGGCTCCGATGCCGGAGATGGCCTGACCCGTGATCAACTGCGCCGCGGAGCCGGACGTCGCGGAGACCAGATAGCCGATCGAGGCCAGCAGTGACGCGCCCACGACCAGTTTCTTACGGCCGTACAGATCGCCCACGACCCCGAAGGTCAGGGCGAGCACCGCGGCGGGTACCAGGAACGCGTCACTGATCCAGGTCAGTTCGGAGCCGGACGCCTGGAGGGAGCGCTGCATGACGCCGTTGATCGCGGCCGGCAGGACCAGACCGATCTGCGCCAGGCAGACCGCGAGACACCCGGCGACGATCGTTCCGGTGTGCCGTGCCGGAGGGGCGAGGGCGGTGCCGGACGCGGTGGTCGGTGGGTCGTAGGCAGGGGTGGCGACCATGACTTCTCCTTGGTTGTGTGGACGGTCAGGAGCCGGTGCACAGCTCGGCCATGCAGCCGAACAGGCCGGGGCCGTCGAGGGGTGGCAGCGCGGGATCGAGTTCCCGGTAGACGGTGTGGACGTTGACGGCGAGGCGCTCGCTCTCGTCCAGATCCGCGAAGCGGCCCAGACGGATGTCCCGCGCCGCGTCCATGACCGGCATGCCCGCGGCGAAGCGGGCGGTGGCCTGCTCATGGACGAACTCCAGGTAGTCACGGACCTCGCGGACCGCCCGCCGGGAGGTGACCGGGCCGTGGCCGGGCACGACGGTGTCGGCGTCGAGGCCCAGCAGCAGGTCGCAGGCGGCGAGCCAGCGGCCGAAAGGACCGTGCCAGACGATCGGCGTGGCCCCGGCGAACACGATGTCGCCGGTGTAGACGGTCCCGGCCCGCGGCACGTGGACGATCGTGTCCCCGGCACTGTGCGCGGGTCCCACGTCGATGAGGCGGACCTCCGTGCCGCCGACGTCCAGGACCGTCTCGCCGTCGAAGACCCGGCTGGGCAGGGCCGGTTCGAGGTCGGAGTGATCGAAGCGGCCGAAGATCCGGCGGGCGAAACGTCCGGTGGGACTGTCCGCACCGGTCAGCGCCCGCATCTCGGCCGGGCCCACCTGCCGCATGTCCGCCAGCGATCCGCGCGACGCGACGATCTCGGCATGGGCCACGAGCTGGTTGCCGAACCAGTGGTCGCCGTTGCCGTGGGTGTTGACCACCGTGGAGATCGGCGCGGTGGCCGTGACCGGCGCGAACGCGTCCAGCATGGCCCCGGTCAGCCGCAGGTCGTAGAGGGTGTCGACCAGCAGGGATTCACCCCGGCCCGTGATCAACCCGGCATTGCTCATCCCCCAGCCACCGGACTCCGCGATCCAGGCGCGACAGCCACCGCCCAGCTCGATCCGGCCCGTGCGGGAAGTCACGGAAACCATGGCATCTCCTTGTCGCGTTTCACGGCCAACACCGCGACACTCAAATCCATCGATGGACTGGAGTCCATCAATGGCGAGGAATCTAGAGATACGCCGGGGAGAGGTCAAGAGCCCTACGGACCTGTGCTCTACTGGGCCCCATGAACATCAGGTCGGTGGCAGCCGCGGACGAGGGCGGTACGACGGTCGGGCGCCAGGAGCGCAAGCGCCGCAAGCTGTACGACCAGCTGTACGACACGGCTGTCGGTCTCTTCGTCGCCCACGGGTTCGAGGCGACCACCATGGACCAGATCGCCGAGGCCGCCGACGTCGCGCGCGCCACCGTCTTCAACCACTACGCACAGAAGGTCGGTTTCCTCGAGGAGTGGGGCGTCCGCCGCCGCGCCCGCGTCGCCGAGATCCTCGGCGCGGAACACGCCGAGGACCTGCCGGTCGACGACCGGCTGCACCGCTACTTGAAGGAGATGGCCGACCTCAACATCGCCTCCCGCGCGGAGACCACCGTTCTGATGGACGCGTCGGCGCGCCACGGCCGTCTGCTCCAGGACCCCTCCCTGGAGATCGAGCTCGCCCGGATCGTCGAGGAGGGGCGCCTGCGCGGGGAGATCCGGGCGGGCGTCGACAGCGACCAGGCCGGAGCACTCCTGGCGGCCTGCTACTTCTCGACGATCCTGCGCTGGATCCGCGAGGAACCGGCCCCCTTCGACCTCCACCAGCGTCTCCGCGGCGCGCTCGGCATCATCCTGCGCGGACTCCTGGCCGACTCCACGGACTCCGAAGCTTCCTGACCGGTCGTCGGGAAGCACGGGCCGACCCCTGCTCAGCCTCGGGCCCACACACCACGGCCGGTGCCGGCTCAGGGCCGGGAGTCGCCTGGGCGGACCGGTCGGCGTCGGCGGCCGCCGCTCGGGGAATACCGCCTGTTCGCTGCGACGGCGTGAATCATGCCGGCGTCCACCGTACGACTCTGTACCACCGAGTCGCGGTTGCGGCGCTGAGTGCCGCCTGGCCTGCCGCCGGCCGAGTTCGGTGGGAACGAACGCACCTCACGCGCAGACGTGCCGCGGGCGCTGGGTGCCCAAGCGCCCCGCGCCCGCGGACGATCACCCTCGTCTCCGGGTCAGGAGGCGATGATCTGCCACTGCTGTCGCGTCAGGGACGCGTACGGCTGCTGCTCGATGTTGGCTCCGTCGGCGGTGCCTCCCTCGTCGACGCCGAGGCAGAGCCCGCTGTAGCGGTTGATGAGGACGTAGTACCCGTCACCGGTGGGCGTGACGGCCCAGTGCTGCTGGGGGACGGTGAAGTCCGCGTAGATGGCCACGTTGCCGCCGTCGTCGCGGGAGAGGCCGGCCACTTCCATGAGCTTGCCGCTGTTGACGCCCTTGATCTTGTAGTAGCCGTCGCCGGTGGAGGTGAAGGTCCACTTCTGGGTGGCGTTGTTCAACCAGGTCCACTGCTGGATGTTGGTGCCGTTGGCGGTGCCGAAGTTGTACACGTCGGCCACCTTGCCGCTGTGCCGGGCGACCAGCCGGTAGACCGTTGCGTCGCCCGGCAGGACACTCGACACCAGGGCGGGCCTGGCCGTCCGCCCACCGATCCGGACACCGCCGACGTTGGCGTAGCCGCCGGTGGCCGCGTTCGCCTGGATCCGTACGAAGCCCACGTTCCGAGCGGGCCACTCGACCACCTTGGTCTTACGGTTGCCGGCCCAGGTGCCGGTGGCGACCTGGGTGAAGTTCGTGCCGTCGGTGCTGGTGGAGATGGTGTACGAGGTGATGTCGCCGTCGGTGGAGTCGTTGCGGTTCCACTGCTTGGGCAGGTACTCCAGGGTGGAGACGTTGCTCCACACACCGCCGAGGTCGATCGTGAGCGCGTGGGGCAGGGGTGAGGCGAGTCCCCAGGTCGACCAGCAGGTCTCGTAGCGGATGTCACTCAGTCCGTCGATGGCGTTGAGCGGTCCCTCGCCCGTGCGGAAGGCGGTCGCGTACGCGTTGACCGGGGTGACGGGGTGCTCGGCGCGCAGCAGCTGGGTGGGCAGCGCCGGCCTGGCGGTCTCGGGGCTCCACGCCGCGCCGGCCTCGGCCAGCCGGTTGACGATGTTGGTGTCCAGCAGGCCGTTGCGGTTGGGCGGGCAGTTCAGGATGAACGAGGTGTACTTCGGTTCCAGATCGGCCAGATGCGACAGGATCGCGTCCTTGCTCATGAGGCTCTCGGTCGGCGTGGAGGGGTGCCAGAACCAGCCGTTGCTGATGGTCTGGCCCTGCATTCCGGCGTAGGTGTTGCCCGTCGGCGCCGTGACACCGAGCGGCTCCTCGAAGAAGATCGCGTCGCTCAGGAAGGGCTCCGACAGTCCACCGATGTCGATCATGACGCAGTCCGGCTGCAACTGCTTCACCAGCGCACGGATCCGCTGGTAGGAGACGGCCTGCTGGCCCATCTGCCAGGCGTAACCATCGGTCATGAACATGTCGATGGTGCCGTAGTTGGTGAGCAGCTCGGTGATCTGCCCCAGGATGAACGTCATGTCGCCGGGCTGGATGGCGTCGGTGATCTCGAGCCCGGTCACCTTGTGCCGGCTCTCCCACGCCTCGACGCCGAAGGTGCGGTCCCAGATCGAGAAGTAGAACCCGACCTTCAGCCCCTTCGCCCGGAAGGCGTCGCAGTACGCCTGCACCACGTCGTGCTTGTAGGAGCTGTTCGCGACGTTCTGGGTTCCGTAGGCACTGGGCCACAGGGCGAAGCCGTCATGGTGCTTCGTGGTCAGGATGCCGTAACTCATCTTCGCGGCGGCCGCCGCGTCGGCCCACTGGCCGCAGTCGACACTCGGGGGAGCGAAGAGGGCGGGGCTCTGGTTGGGTTCGGCCCACTCCTGGTCCGTGAACGTGCCCAGGCTGAAGTGATTGAACATGCCGAACCGCAGGTCGACCATCTTGCTCAGGTTGGTCTGGGTGTCCGCGGCGGCCGCCTGGGACAGAAGGCCGGAGAAGCCGGGGACGAGCGGCAGGGCGGTCGCGGCGGTCGCCGCACCGGCGGCGCCGAGGAACGTACGGCGAGTGATTCTTCCTGAGGGCATGCTCACTCCTGTGGAACTGATTGCGGGTGACGACGTCCCAGGGGCGCAGGGGGTCGGCCTGGGTACCGGGCCAGGGATGCCGGCCGAGCCTGACATCGGACGTATTAACGGGCACCGCCGCGTGATCTGTCCAGAGGTTCGACGAAAACTCAGACCAGAACGGCGATTTGCCCTCAAATACCGGGCTCAGCTCCAGGAGACATCGGATGCGCCAAGCCGATAGATCGGATGACTATCCCGGGCAACTCTGGGCGATCACCGGTCCGCCACGCCTCGCCCACCACGACGATGTCGAGGGTCCTGGGCCCGTGTACGCCTTCCACCCGGTCCAGTTCGGTGTCGCTGGTCGCCGACGGGCCTGAGATCAGGGTCAGGGCCCGCCATCCCTGCCCGCCATCCCTGCCCGGCACCAGGGACCGTGCACCGGTACGGGCCAGAGCGCGCCCGACGGCCCCGCGGCATCGGACGCCGGAACACGGACCACCGTGGAGCGGTACTCGGCGGCCCGCTCGGCGAACAGCCCCACGCCGTCCGGTCCCCCGTGGTCGGCGCGACGGCCGTACACACGGGTCAGGCCATCGTCATTCCTTCCGTCCCGCCGTGGTACGGCTGTCTTCACGCGTGGGTGTTCTCGTACGGCGCCACCAGGAACGCGGGGACTCCGCGGCGGGGGTGGGCGTGTCACGACTGCCGGACCAGCGGGCGAGCGGGCCCGGCAGGGAAGAGGGCTGTCGCGCGTGGGGTCTCCTGGGACGGGGCTGGGGTGCGGGACATCCACGAAGAGGCTCAACGGCACGGCATGTCCGATCGGTGCCGCTCGCCCGGTCAGCGTGGTTGAGGGACGGGCGTGTCCGGGTCCAGCAGCCCCTCGGCGCGCAGCTCGTCCCAGAGGGCGTGCGGGACGGGGCGCCGCAGCTGCTCCACCGTGTCGTGGACCTCCTGCGGCGACCGCGCGCCGGTCAGGACGCTCGCGACCGCGGGATGGCCGAACGGGAAGTGCAGCGCGGCGGCACGCAGGGGCACGCCGTGGCGTTCGGTGACCGCCAGCAGCCGCAGCGCCCGGTCGAGCACCGGCTGCGGAGCGGGTGCGTAGTCGTACGCGGCGCCGGGTCGGGGAGCGATCAACAACCCGGAGTTGAACACTCCGCCGATGATCACGCCACGACCCCGTGCCGCCGCCTCCGGGAGGAGTTCGGTGAGCCCGTCCTGTTCCAGGAGGGTGTAGCGGCCGGCCAGCAGCACCACGTCGATGTCGGTCTCGCGCACGAAGCGGGCGGGCAGCGCGGACTGGTTCATCCCGACGCCGATCGCCCCGACCACGCCTTCGCCGCGGAGCCGCTCCAGCGTCGGGTACGCCTCGCGCAGTGCCTGCTCGGCGTGGTCGTCCGGATCGTGCAGGAGAGCCACGTCGACACGGTCGACGCCGAGCCGCTCCAGGCTCGCCTCCAGGGAGCGCAGCACCCCGTCGGCGCTGAAGTCCCAGACCCGGCGGTGGGTGGCCGGGACGGCGAAACCATGGGCGAGGTCGTCACCGGCGTCGCCGCCCTTCGGGTCCGGCACCAGAAGCCGGCCCACCTTCGTGGAGAGGGTGTAGGCGTCACGGGGGCGGTCCCGCAGCGCCGTGCCGAGCCGCCGTTCCGACAGGCCGAGACCGTAGTGGGGCGCGGTGTCGAACGCGCGGATGCCGGCGTCCCAGGCCGCGTCCACCGTGGCATGGGCGGCCTCGTCGGTGACCGGGTGGTAGAGGTTGCCGAGGGCGGCGCAGCCCAGCGCCAGCTCCGTGACCCGTACCGCGCCGGCGCCCAGCCCGGTGGTCCTCACGGCCCGTCCGCCGGGCGCAGGCGCAACCCCTGCATACCGCCGTCCACCGCGAGCGCCGTGCCGGTGACGGACGCGGCGGCCGGGCTCGCCAGGTAGACGATGGCCGCGGCGACCTCGTCCGCCGTGACCAGGCGTCCCATGGGCTGCCGGGCGGCGAGGGCGGCGCGCTCGGCCTGCGGGTCGTCCGCGGCGTCGAGCAGCCGGGAGACCCATGGCGTGTCGGCGGTGCCCGGGTTGACGCAGTTGACGCGGATGCCCTCGCGTACGTGGTCGGCGGCCATCGCGAGGGTCAGGGAGAGAACGGCCCCCTTGCTGGCGCAGTACAGGGCGCGCTGCGGGAGGCCCGCGGTGGCGCCGATCGAGCAGGTGTTGACGACCGCCGCGTGGGAGGAGCGGCGCAGATGGGGCAGGGCGGCCCGGGTGGCGCGCACGATGCCGAGGACATTGACGTCCAGGACCCGGTGCCAGTCCTCGTCGGGGTTGTCCTCGACGGTGCCGATGGCGCCGACGCCCGCGTTGTTCACGAGGATGTCCAGGCCGCCGAGCCGTTCGGCGGCCCGGTCCACGGCGGTGCGCACCGATGTGTCGTCCGTGACGTCGGCCCGGAGGCCGAGCAGCGGTTCGCGGACCGCGTCCGGAGCGAGGTCGAGCACGGCCACCGCCGCGCCCCGCCCCGCCAGCGCGTGGGCCGTGGCGAGCCCGATGCCGGAGGCGCCGCCGGTGACGACGGCTGTGAGCCCTGACAGATCGGTCATGCCGCGCCTTCCTGTGCGGCGCGGTCGGTCACCCAGAACGTGCCGTCCGGGTAGGTGTACTCGGCGATGGACTCCTCCCGCATGGTGGCGGAGAAGCCGGGGGCGAGCGGTGCGACGTAGTGGCCGTCACGCATCACCACGGGTGCGGTGAAGTGTTCATGGAGATGGTCGACGAACTCGATGACGCGGTTCTCGGTCGTACCGGACAGCGCCAGGTAGTCGAACATCGACAGGTGCTGCACCAGCTCGCACAGGCCCACTCCTCCGGCGTGCGGGCAGACGGGCACCCCGAATTTCGCGGCGAGCAGCAGGATCGCGAGGTTCTCGTTGACGCCGCCGACCCGGGCCGCGTCGATCTGGAGGACGTCGAGGGCGCCGGCCTGGAGGAGTTGCTTGAAGACGATGCGGTTCTGCACGTGCTCGCCGGTGGCGACCTTCACGGGCCCGACCGCCTCGCGGATGGTGGCGTGTCCGAGCACGTCGTCGGGGCTGGTGGGTTCCTCGATCCAGTACGGGGAGAACTCGGCGAGCGCCTTCGTCCACTCGATCGCCTCGTCGATGTTCCATCGCTGGTTGGCGTCGATGGCGATGCGGATCTCGTCGCCGACGGCGGCACGGGCGGCGCGCAGCCGGCGGATGTCGTCGTCGACGTCGGCGCCGACCTTGAGCTTGATCTGGGTGAAGCCGTCGACGACGGCCTGCTTGGCCAGGCGGGTGAGCTTGTCGTCGGAGTAGCCGAGCCAGCCCGGGGAGGTGGTGTAGCCCGGGTAGCCGCGGTCCAGGAGCGTGGCCTCGCGCTCGGCGAGACCGGTCCGGGCCTCGCGGAGCATCCGGAGGGCGTCCTCGGGGGTGAGGGCGTCGGCGATGTAGCGGAAATCGATCTGCGAGACCAGCCACTCCGGTTCGGCGTGGGCGAGCAGCTGCCACAGCGGCTTGCCCTCCCGCTTGGCGGCCAGGTCCCACACCGCGTTCACCACGGCGCCGATCGCCATGTGCATCACGCCCTTCTCGGGGCCGAGCCAGCGGAGCTGGCTGTCGCCGATCAGGTCGCGGCTGAGCGAGGCCGGGTCGGCGCACAGCTCATGGACGGACCGGCCGACGACATGGGGGCGCAACGCCCCGATCGCCGCGACCTGTACGTCGTTGCCTCGTCCGATGGTGAAGGTGAAACCGTGGCCTTCGTGTCCGTCACCGGCGTCGGTGCGCAGCACGACATAGGCGGCGGAGTAGTCGGGATCCGGGTTCATCGCGTCGGAGCCGTCCAGTTCCCGCGAGGTGGGGAAGCGGATGTCATAGGTGTCGACCGCGATGATCCGGGCGGAGGTTGCAGTCAAGGTCGTACTGCCTTTCACGCTTGGGCGAAGGTCTGGCGCTGGCTGCCGAGGCCCTCGATGGAGAGATCGACGGTGTCGCCGGTGCGCAGGAAGGGAGTGCCGGGAAGTCCCAGGGCCACACCCGCGGGCGTACCGGTGTTGATCACGTCGCCCGGCTCCAGGACCATGTACTGGCTCAGGTACGACACGATGTGGTCGACCGGGAAGATCATGTCGCTGGTGTGGCCGTCCTGCCGCTTCACGCCGTTGACGCTCAGGTGGAGGCCGAGGTCCTGCGGGTCGCCGACCTCGTCGGCGGTGACCAGCCACGGGCCGAGCGGGTTGAACGTCTCGCAGGACTTGCCCAGGTCCCACTGCGACGAGTACGCGAGCTGGAACTCGCGCTCGGAGACGTCATGGCTGATCGCGTACCCCGCGATCACGGCGCGTGCGGCCCGGGGTCCGTCGAGGTAGCGGGCCCGCCGTCCGATGACCACGGCCAGTTCGACCTCCCAGTCGGTCCTGGTCGAGCCCCGGGGGATCAGCACCTCGTCGTACGGGCCGACGACCGTACCCGGGTCCTTCATGAACACCACCGGACGCGGAGGAATCCCCGCGCCGGTCTCGGCGGCGTGGTCGCGGTAGTTCAGACCGACGCAGACGACCTTGCCTGGGCGCGGGACCGGGGAGCCGATCCGCAGACCGTCCGGGTCCAGCTCGGGCAGTTCTCCCGCCGTGACGGCCACGCGGGCGCGGTCGACTCCCCCGGAGGCGAGGAAGTCACCGTCGATGTCCGTGGTCACGGAGCGCAGGTCCAGCAGGCGGCCGTCGTCGGTACGGACGGCGGGCCGCTCCTGTCCGGGGGCGCCGACTCGTAGCAGTTTCACTGGGCAGCTCCCTTGCCGTGCGGGATTCATCCGAGGGGTGGTGGGCCGCAGCAGGGCCGGGCCGTCGGTGGTCCCCCACCGGACCGTTCCGTTGGGCCTCACGCATCCGCGGACACATTCATCGGGTGTATGGCGACGCGGCGACCTTAGATCGCGGACGTCACGGATGACAATGGATTCCTCGGATGTATTTTTACGGCCCCACCGGCCAAGCCGCCTCGGGGACACAACTCCCCCTGGCCACGCAGGGACGCGAGGAACGGCAGGGGACCTACCATCCGATGAATCCAGGTGTCCCACCACCGAGCGATCTCCGCCGGTGGCAGAGGACCCCACCGGCACGCCGCCGGCCGGCCCGAGGGGTATCACAGCCCCCGAGGTCCGCCACCCGGTGCCTGCAACCCGTCGGCTCGGGCCCCGCCGTTGCCGAATCGTGAACTGTCACGACGGATCGTCCGTCGCGAGCGAGCCCTCGAATTCGCAGGTCGGACAGGTGACGACGGACAGCCCACCCAGCCGAGGCGGCACCTCTGCACGCTGCGGAACGACGTCCCGCAAGTCACCACCCGCAACCTCTTGTCAATGTCGGTGACGTCGTCGTAACGTCCTCGACGTCCCGAGATACATCGGAGGAATAGGCGGCCTCCCCTCATTCCGCTTCCCTCCGGGCACGATCCGCGCACTCGCCATGCCCCGGATCGACATCTGCCCGTTCGGCGCCTCGCCCCTTCCCCAGGCGGCACGCCACCCCTCCCACTGTCGCCCTGCGGCCCTGCGCCCCTGGCTAAGGAGAGAACACGGCCATGAAGCTCACTCGCATCCGCTCCACCGCCGCAGCCGCCACCGCTGTCCTCGCGGTGCTGTCCCTCGCCACCGCGTGCAACCGCGAGAGCACCGCCTCGGCCGGCGGCAGCGAGTCCGCCATCGGCATCGACCTGCCGCGCTCCGACTCCGACTTCTGGAACTCCTACGCGCAGTACCTGAAGAAGGACATCAAGACCGACGGCATCAACGCCCTGCCGATCAGCAACTCGCAGAACGATGTGACCAAGCTGGTGGCCAACGTCCAGGTCTTCCAGAACACCGGCGCCAAGGCAGTCGTCATGGCTCCCCAGGACACCGGCGCCATAGCGTCCACGCTCGACACGCTCGCGTCCAAGAAGATCCCGGTGGTCAGCGTCGACACCAGACCCGACAAGGGCGACGTCTACATGGTGGTCCGCGCCGACAACAGGGCGTACGGCACCAAGGCCTGCGAGTTCCTCGGCAAGCAGCTCGGCGGCAAGGGCAAGGTCGCCGAGTTCCAGGGCGCCCTGGACTCGATCAACGGACGTGACCGCTCCGAGGCGTTCGCGGAGTGCATGAAGACGAAGTTCCCGGCGATCAAGGTCTTCGAACTGCCCACCGACTGGAAGGGCGACGTGGCCTCCGCCAAGCTCCAGTCGCTGCTCGCCCAGAACCCGGATCTGAACGGCATCTACATGCAGGCCGGCGGCGTCTTCCTCCAGCCGACCCTGGCGCTGCTGGAGCAGAAGAAGCTGCTCAAGCCCGCCGGGCAGAAGGGCCACATCACCATCGTCTCCAACGACGGCATCCCGCAGGAGTTCGACGCCATCCGCAAGGGGAGCATCGACGCCACCATCTCCCAGCCCGCCGACCTCTACGCCAAGTACGCGCTGTACTACGCCAAGGCCGCGGCCGAGGGCAAGACCTTCAAGCCGGGCGCGACCGACCACGACTCCACCATCATCAAGATCCCCAACGGCCTCGAGGACCAGCTTCCCGCGCCGCTCGTGACCAAGGACAACGTCGACGACAAGTCCCTGTGGGGCAACAACATCGGCTGACGACCGGCAGCTGCCGCCCGCCACGTCGGGGGCACACCCCTCGTCCCCCGACGCCCGGCCCGGCGGCCGGCGGTGCACACCACCGCACCCCTCAGCCCCAGCCCGAACACGAAGGACGGTATCCACCATGGCGGAGTCCGCGACCGCCCCGGCGACCGGCCCCGGCACCCCGGCTCCGGTGGCCGAGGCGACCGGCATCAGCAAACGATTCGGCGCGACCGTCGCGCTGCGCGACGCCCGCATCGCCGTCGCCCCGGGCGAGTCGCACGCCCTGGTCGGCCGCAACGGCGCCGGCAAGTCGACACTCGTGTCCCTCCTCACCGGCCTCCAGCAGCCCGACACCGGAACCCTGCGCTTCTCCGGCGAGCCGGCGCCCGCCGTCGGCGACATCGACGCCTGGCGCTCCCGCGTCGCCTGTGTCTACCAGCGCTCCACCATCATCGGTGAGCTGACGGTCGCCGAGAACCTCTTCCTCAACCGGCAGAGCGACGGCGCGATGCAGCCCATCCGCTGGAAGCATTTGCGCCGACGTGCCGAAGAACTGCTCGGCGAGTACGGCGTGGCCGTCGACCCCGCCGCGCGAGCCAGGGAACTCACCGTCGAGCAGCGGCAGTTCGTCGAGATCGCCCGTGCCCTGTCCTTCGGTGCGCGCTTCATCATCCTCGACGAGCCGACCGCGAAGCTCGACGCCCGCGGCATCGACCGGCTGTTCGACAAGCTGCACGACCTCCAGCGTCAGGGCGTCGCCTTCCTCTTCATCTCCCACCACCTCCAGGAGGTGTACGACCTCTGCACCACGGTGACCGTCTACCGCGACGCGGCCCACATCCTCACCGCGCCCGTCGCCGAGCTCGGCCATCAGGCCCTGGTCGAGGCCATGACCGGCGAGTCCGCCCCCGCGGTCACCACCGCCGCCGGCCGGCCCGCGGTCGCGCGGGCGGACGCCGCGGAACTGCTGGAGCTGAACGGACTGACGCTGCCCGGTGTCTGCGAGGACATCTCCTTCGCGGTCCGCTCCGGCGAGGTCGTCGGGCTCGCCGGAGCCACGGCCAGCGGGAATGTACAGGTGGGTGAGGCGATCGCCGGTCTGCACCGGGCCAAGGCCGGCCGCGTCTCGGTCGGTGGCAGCACGGTACGCATGGGCAGTGTGCCGTCCGCACTCGTCGCCGGAGTCGGTCTGGTCCCCGAGGACCGCCACCTCCAGGGACTGGTGAACAACCGCAGCGTGGCGGAGAACGCGACGCTGACCGTGACCGACCAGCTCGGTCCGTTCGGCACGGTACTGCCCGCCCGGATCAGGGCCTTCGCCCGGCGCATGATCCGGGACCTCGACATCAAGACCCCGGGAGCCGCCACCCCGGTGTCCGCCCTCTCCGGCGGCAACCAGCAGAAGGTCGTCGTCGCCCGCGCCCTGGCCACCGACCCACGGGTCCTGGTGGCCATCCGCCCCACGAACGGTGTGGACGTCAAGTCCAAGGAGTTCCTGCTCGGCAGGATCCGGCAGGTCGCGGCCGACGGGAAGGCCGCGCTGATCGTCTCCGACGAGCTGGACGACCTCAGGGCCTGCGACCGGGTCGTCGTCATGTTCCACGGGCGGGTCGTCGCCGAGCTCGACCGCGGCTGGAAGGACGAGGCCGTCGTAGCGGCCATCGAAGGGGTCGCCGCCATCGAGGGCGTCCTCGACGACACGACCCCCGCCACCGCGTCCCCCGTATCCGCCTCATACGGCGCAGACGAGCACGGAAGGTAGTCATGTCCGCCACCACAGATGTCACCGAGCCCACGGCGAGCGCCGCGGAGCCGGCCGCCGACGGCACCGTCCGCAGCCGCGTCGACCTCGGCCGCTTCCGTGAACTGTCCCTGGTCCCCGCGATCCTGGTGCTGGGTCTGATCGGGTTCATCGTCTCGCCGGCCTTCCTCACCGCCGACAACCTGATCGGTGTGGCCCAGCAGTCCACCGAGCTGAGCCTGCTCGTGCTCGCCACGACCTTCATCCTGATCGCCGGACGCATGGACCTGTCGCTGGAGTCCACCATCGGCGTGGCTCCCGTCATCGCCGTGTGGCTGGTCCTGCCGTCGAGCGGCGGCCGGTTCAACGGGCTCGGCGTCCTTCCCGAGTGGACGGCGGTCCCGCTCTGTCTGCTGGTCGGCGCGTTGATCGGTGCCGTCAACGGCTTCCTCATCCTCAAGCTGCGCCTCAACGGCTTCATCGTCACGCTCGGTGCCCTGACCATGCTCCGCGGCCTGCAAGTCGCCCTGTCCGAGGGCCAGTCCATCGTCGAGCTGCCCCCCTCCTTCACCTACCTGGGCAGGGCGTCCTGGCTGGGCGTGCCCGCCGCCATCTGGGTGTGCACGCTCCTCTTCGCCCTCGGCGGCGGCGCGCTGGCCTGGCTCCGTCACGGCCGGGCTCTCTACGCGATCGGCGGCAACGCGGAGGCGGCCCGCACCGCCGGTATCCGCGTCGACCGCATCGTGTGGATCGTCCTGATCCTCGGCAGCGTCCTCGCCGCGTTCGCCGGCATCCTCTACAGCGGCCACTACGGCTCCATCTCCGCCACCCAGGGCAGCGGCTGGATCTTCCAGGTCTTCGCCGCGACCGTCATCGGCGGTGTCAGCCTCAACGGCGGCAAGGGTTCGGTGTTCGGCGCCCTCACCGGCGTCCTCACCCTTCAACTGGTCGTGAACGTCATGACACTGGCGGGCGTACCGCCGCTGTGGAACCAGTTCCTCAACGGGGCCATCATCATCGTCGCCCTGATCATCTCCCGGTTCGCCTCCGGCGAGAAGCAGGAATAGCCACGTCCCGCACGCGGCTCCACCGGTCCCCAGCCGGGCCCGGCAGAGCCGCCCCCTCACCCCCAGCACAGAGAGACACGCTCGTGGCACTGACGGACGACGCGATCGACAAGATCAAGGCGATGATCGTCGCCGGCGAACTCGCCCCCGGCTCCCGGCTGCCCAAGGAGGAGATCCTCGCCGCACAGCTCGGCCTGTCCCGCAATTCCCTGCGCGAGGCCGTTCGGGCGCTGACCGCCATGCGGATCCTGATCACCCGTCAGGGCGACGGCACCTACGTCTCCAGTCTCGAGCCCCACCTGCTGCTGGAGAGCCTCTCCTTCGCCGCGGACGTCTCCCAGGGGGCCACGGCTCTGCAACTGCTCCAGGTACGTCGACTGCTCGAGCCGCCGGCGACGGGACTGGCCGCCGCGCTGCTGAAGCCGGAGGACCTCCAGGACCTGCGCCACACCCTGGACCGGTCCCGGACCGCCGCGACGGTGGAGGAGTTCGTCGCCCACGACATCGCCTTCCACCTCAGGATCGTCGAAGCCGTCGGCAACCCCGTGCTGTCGATGCTGCTGCAAGTGCTCTCCACCCGCACCCAGCGGGTCCGCATCGTCCGCGGCAGCAGGACCCGTCACGCCTTGGACAACGCCCACCAGGACCACGAGCAGATCCTCGACGCGCTCCGGTCCCGCGATGCCCTGCTGGCCGTTTCCGCCGCGACCGTCCACATCACGGCCGTGGAACAGTGGCTGGCCGCCAGCCTGACCGACGTGTCCTTGCGAGCCACCGACGACTGATCACCCTGGCCCCGCCTCTGCCGCCCCGGAACCGTGCCCGAGGGCCTGGTCGACAGCCCCGTCCCGCGACCACGCGACCGCAACCGGCGGAGACTTGGTGAAGCCGCGTCGGCCGATCGCCTGTACGCCGGTCCCGATCCGAGGAACTCACCGGGTGGTTCCAGCGAGTCCTCGCACGTACATCGCCAGGCCGCGGCCACACACCGCAGAGGAGGACTACCTGCCGCAGGGACTCAGCATGCTGCTCGCCCAGCGGTTTGAGGCTCTGAGAGAGGAACGCGGCTACGACTACTTCGAGGCGGCCACCACGCAGCAGAGCAAGGTCGGCGGCTACCCGGGATGGATCCAGCCGCCCGACTGGCCCGACTGCGGAGGCTGCGGCACCCGCACGGAACATCTGCTCAGCGTCACCGCGACGGAACCGGGAAGGGGCCGGTGGCTCCCCGGCCGGGGCCGATCCTGCCGCCCTCGAAGAATTCGGCCACGCCATGGACCTGGGCGACCTCGGCGGCATGTACTTCTTCGTCTGCCGCAGTGCCGTGAGGTCACAGGCCATGGGCAGTGGGATGGCGTGGTTCGTACAGCGGGAGTTCGGCGCCGCTGGGGAGTTGGATCGCCGCCAGTCTGCCCCAGCGTTGTTCGCTGACCGGACCGGTGATGTCGACGCCCCGCGCGCGGAACGTGCTGAGCTGGGCATCGAGGTCATCGCACATCAGGAAGAACTCATGCTGGGGCGGGCCGTCGGTCGGGTGCACAGCCACCTCGGCCGGGGGCAGTCTGAAGATGAGCCAGCCGCCTCCCGCGTCGACGCCGGGGAAGCCGAGGACGTCACGGATGAAGGCGCGGTCCGCCTCGGCATCCTGGCTGTAGAGGACGACATGCGCACCGCTGATCATGACCGGCTCCTGTCCGTCGATGTGCTGGCGGTCGTGTCCCCGGGCATCTTCGCGCGCTCAGACGCAAGATGGCGTCAACTGCGTCGGACGACACGACAAGCGAGTCGGATGGTCACGGTCGCCGTCTGTCCGCAAGAGCACTGCACACTCGGCCGCCTCTCGGTTCCGGCCCGGCTGCCGCGGTCCCTCAAACGCCCTTCAGAACACGATCGAGTGCCGCCCGGCCCACGGGTCCCCAGTTCGGCTTGCCGCCGGGCAGACCCCGGTCTCCGTTCTGCCCCATGAGCATCAGGAAGAGACTCTTCATCGCGGCCAGCCCGCGCGCACGCCGGATCGCCGCCTCGTCTGCCTGCGCGTACGTCTCGAAGAACCGTGAGGCCGTGCCCGCGGGCAGCAGCACCCATGCGGCGGCGAGGTCCCACGCCGGATCGCCGGCGAACATGTCACCGAAGTCGACGATGCCTGAGAGCGTTCCGCCCGAGACCACGACGTTCGCGGGATGGAGGTCGCCGTGCACCCACACGCGCGGGCCCTCCCACGCGTCCGCCGCCACGGCGTCGTCCCAGACGGCCCGGACGGCCCGGACGTCGGCAGCGATGGCTTCCGGGGCAACGGCCCGAAGGAAGCCCTCGAAGCCATCCGTGCAGTTCCTGGGATGGGCACCACGGTCCCTGGCGATCGGCGCCTCGGCGGGCGCCTCCACATGGAGCGCCCGGAGGAAGCCCGCCAGCGTGTCGGCCGCGTGAGCGCCGCGGCTGATCGAGCCGTGGTCCAGGGGCTCGCCGGGAACCCACGTCATCACGGTCCAGTGCTTGGGGAAGCGCTCGGACGGTTCGCCGAACCGCACCGGAGTCGGCACCGGGAGCGGCAGGCGCGGAGCCAGTACGGGGAGCCACCGCCGTTCCCTCAGCTGATGCTCCGGGGTGGGGTCCATACGCTGCATGCGCATCGCCAACTCGTCGCCGAGACGCCACATTTGGTTGCCCCAACCACCCGGCACCTCGCGGACGGCCAGCCCTGCAAGGTCTGGATGCTGTTCCTGGAGCAGGTCGCGAATCAGGTCTGCGGTGATCTGAGGCTCGGTGCCGGTGTCGGTGTCGGTCATGCAAAGTCACCTTACTGAGCCGGCGCGGCTCTCGCCCCGGCCCCGGCACCCCCGGGGTGAGGAGGGGAGCCAGGGTGCCTCGCGTGGCCGGCGTCGGCGGATCGGAGCCTGTGGGAAGGAGGAGCGGTCGGCGTGCGGTGGGGCGGGTCAGGAGCGGTAGTGGCCGAGGGTGCGCAGGCCGGGCAGTGCCTTGTCGTCGAAGTCGAACAGGGCGAGGTTCTCCCACGCGTTGCCCGATGCCGGGTCCTCCGGGTTCCAGCCACTGCCGGCACGGTACGTCCACGTGCCTTCCCAGTAGCAGTAGCCCAGGCCCCTGCCGTCGGGGACGGCGGCTGCCAGGTCGGCCACCGCGCGCAGCCAGGCGGACTGTCCTTCGGGCGTGGCGGGGTAGCCCTCGGTGAGCTGTGCGGGGCTGTTCATGATGTCGTTGATCTCGTCCTCGCTGTTCAGGGAGAACGGGTAGGCGGTCTCGGCGATGACGCAGGGCTTGCCGTAACGGGCCGTGATGTCGGCCATGTTGGCGGCGGCCTGGTCCAGGGAGCCGTGCCAGAAGGGGTAGTAGGACAGGCCGATGACGTCGAAGTCGACGCCGTAGGACACGGCGTTGTCGAACCACCAGCGGTAGAGGCCGTTGTCGCCGCCGTTGGCCAGGTGGAGGATGGTGCGGACGCGCGGGGTGGTGTCGCGTGCGGCGCGTAGCCCGGCCTTGAGGAAGGCCGCCAGGTTGTCCCAGTGGTCCCAGTTGCCGGTCGGCCAGAGCATGCCGCCGTTGAGTTCGTTGCCGATCTGCACCAGGTCGGCGGGGGTGCCCTGGCGCTTGAGGGCGCCGAGGACGTCTGCGGTGTGGTCGTAGACGGCCCGGGTCAGACCGGCCACGTCCAGGTCGGCCCAGGCCGCCGGCTTGGTCTGGTGCGCCGGGTCGGCCCAGCTGTCCGAGTAGTGGAAGTCGATCCAGAGGCCGACGCCCGCCCGCTTCAGGCGGCGGGCCAGCGGCAGGATGCGCTTCTTCGTGTTGTAGCCGTCGGCCGGGTCCACCCAGACCTTCAGCCGGGCGTGCGTGATGCCCGCCTCGGCGAGGATGCGGATCGGGTCGCCGAGCCGGCCGTCGGCCCGGCGGTAGACGGCACCGTGGTCCTCGTTCTTCGGCAGCGAGGAGATGTCCATGCCGCGGATCGGGAGACAGCGGGGCGCGGACCTGCCGGTCGTGGGGAGCGCGAAGGCCGGTGCGGCGCCCAGGGTCGGCACGGCCAGCGCCGCGGCGCCCGCCGCGGTGAGAATGCTACGTCTGCGCATGTCGAAGGTCCTTTCACAAAGGTCGGCTCGGGGATGACACGGGCGGGTGCGGTGGGGCACCGCTGGGAGGGGACCGGGGACCGGTCGGATCCGATTCCGGGCGCCCGGGGGGGGTTCGGTGGCGGTGCGGTCGGCGGCGCAGCGGAAGGCGGCCCGTTCGGCTTCCTGCACCACGAGCGCGATGTCTTGGCGCATCGGGGCGTCACAGGACTACGGCGAGGTCGCCCGCCGTAATCCTCGGTGGGCCGGGCGGTGATCCGGTCGGTGCTCCGCGCCGCCGACGCCTGCCTTCCCGGTCAGCCGGACGCCCTCCTCCTGTCCGAGCGGCAGGCGGTCGAAGGAGGAGGGCATGTCTTGCTCCGGGAGGATCGGCGGAACGCGGGCGGACAAGGGGTCGGCCATTTCCGTGAACGTGCACAGACATCACATCGGCTGACACCCTTCAGCTACACGTAGGTAACCCGAGGTGTGATCAGTTGGCAAGAGAAGGAAACGAAATTTCCTGTGCACGCTCCCAGAGTCGGCGTCGCCGCCGACCCTGCCGGTCAACTCGTCACGAGGATCGCGGCAGGGGCTGTTCCGTCCAGATGATCTTGCCGGTGGGTGTGTACCGGGTTCCCCAGCGCTCCGTGAGGCGGGCGACCAGGAAGAGGCCGCGGCCGCCCTCGTCCTCGGTCCTGGCGCGGCGCAGCCGGGGTGAGGTGCCGCTGCCGTCGGAGACCTCGCAGATCAGGGTGCGGTCGCGGAGCAGTCGCAGCTGGACCGGGCCGGTCGCGTGGCGGATGGCGTTGGTGACCAGTTCGCTGGCGATGAGTTCGGTCGTGAAGGCCAGTTCGTCCAGGTTCCAGGCGGTCAACTGGCTGGTGACCGCCGCGCGGGTGTGGGCGACCACCGCCGGGTCGCTGGGCAGGTCCCACTGGGCGACCTGTTGCGGACCCAGGGCGCGGGTGCGGGCGACGAGCAGGGCGACGTCGTCGGTCGGCCGGGCCGGGAGCAGGGCGTCCAGGACCGCCTCGCAGGTGTCCTCCGGCGCCCGTTCCGCGCAGGCCAGGACGGTGCGGAGGCGGTCCAGGCCGACGTCGATGTCCTGCAGCCGGTCCTCGATCAGGCCGTCGGTGTAGAGCACCAGCTGGCTGCCCTCGGCCAGTTCCAGCTCGGCCGTCTCGAACGGCATGCCGCCGAGTCCGAGCGGCGGGCCGGCCGGCAGATCGACGAAGTCCACGCGGCCGTCGGGGTGGACGACCGCCGGAAGCGGGTGCCCGGCACGGGCGAGGGTGCAGCGCCGGAGAACGGGGTCGTAGACGGCGTACAGGCAGGTGGCGCCGATGATTCCGGTGTCCGGGTGGGTGTTCTCCACCGCCCAGCCCTCACCGCGGTCGAGCCGGCCGACCAGGTCGTCGAGGTGGGTGAGGAGTTCGTCGGGTGCCAGGTCCAGGGCGCAGAAGTTGTGTACGGCGGTGCGCAGTCGGCCCATCGTGGCGGCGGCGTGCAGGCCGTGGCCGACCACGTCGCCGACGACCAGCGCGACCCGGGCGCCGGACAGCGGGATGACGTCGAACCAGTCGCCGCCCACGCCGGCCCTCGCCGGGAGATAGCGGTAGGCGACCTCGACGGCGTTCTGCTCGGGCCTGCCGCGGGGCAGCAGGCTGCGCTGGAGGGCGAGCGCGGTGTTGTGCTCGCGGGTGTAGCGGCGGGCGTTGTCGATGCAGATCGCCGCCCGGCCGACCAGCTCCCGGGCCAGGGACAGATCGTCCTCCTCGAAGGAGTCGGGCTGCTGGGAGCGGTAGAAGCTCACCACGCCGAGGGTCACGCCACGGGCCCGTACCGGGACCGTGATCAGGGAGTGGACGCCCGCCGCGAGCACCCGTCCGCCCCGTGCGGGATCGTTGGCGATCCAGCCGGGGGCCTCGGCCAGGACGGGTTCGAGCACCGACTGCCCGCTCTCCAGGCTCCGGGCCTGCGGCGTGGACGGGACGTAGGCGACCCGGTCGCCGACGCCGTACAGGGCCGGCTCCTCGTGTACGGCGCCCAGCGCGGCCCGGCGCAACGGGGTGCCCGCGCCGGTCGATGCCGGTTCCTCTCCGTGCAGCACCGGGTCGGCCAGGTCGACGGCGGCGAAGTCGGCGAACCGGGGAACGGCGACATCGGCCAGTTCCTCCGCGGTGTGGGTGACGTCCAGGGTGGTGCCGATGCGGACGCCGGCGTCGTACAGCAATTCGAGACGCTTGCGTGCCAGGACGGCCAGCCTGCCGACGCCGGGCTCGCCGACGAGCAGCAGCCAGCCGTCGTCCCCCGATCCGTCGGTGTCGGAAGCGGCCCCGGGAGCGGGGGCGGCCGCAGGGGTCCTGGGCCAGGCCGGTGCGCTGGACAGGGGCGACGGCACGACGGTGTACGTGTCGGCGGCGGACGTCACGGAGGGGCCCGATGCCGTGGCGGTCGCTGCGGGGGACGCCGTCGCGGCCGTCGCGGCGGCTCCGGCCGGCACCTCCGGCAGGGTGAGGTCGACGTGCCGCAGGCGCGGGCCGCCGAGGACACGGGCCTCGATGACCACCCCCGTCTCCCCCGCCGCGCCGATGACCGGGCGGCGCAGCAGGGTGGCGATCCGGCCGTCGGACAGGGTCACCTCGTCGAAGGCGCGGTGCGGTGAGGCGATGAGTTCCTCGGCCTTCTCCCGCAGCACGGCCAGGTCGATCCGGCCGAGGTCGCCGTCCTCGTGGAGGGTGCGATGGCCGAGGAAGGCGTGTGCGGGCTGTTGCGGCCATGGGCGCGTGCCGTGGGTGTCGCGCTCGGCTCGCCGGTACGCGGCGAGCAACGCCTGCTCGCGCTGCGTGGCCTGTTCCAGCAGCCGCTCCTCTATACCGTGGACGGCTTCACGGACCAGCCGCAGCATGGCGGGGTCGCCGTCGGCGCGCAGACAGGTGAGGTCGAGGACCGCCTCGACGTGGCCGCTGAGCGGATTGCGGATCGGTGCGCCCGCGCAGGTGAAGGGCTGCAGGCAGTCGGCGAAGTGCTCGCGGCCGACGACGTAGAAGGGGGAGCGCTCGGCCAGTGCGGTGCCGACGCCGTTGGTGCCCACGACCTGCTCGGAGGCGTCGAACCCGGGGGCGAACCGGATCTCGTCGAGGCGCTGGCGCAGGGTCCGGTCACCGCCGTAGCGCTGGATCATGCGCGCCCGGCCGTCACAGAGCACGACCGTCATGCTCACGTCGGCCAGGGACGCGGCCAGGTCCTTCAGGACCGGGTCGGCGGCACGCCGGAACCGGTCGTCCAGCTCCAGATCGGAGCTGTAGGGAACCAGCAACCGGTGCGGCTCCAGGCCGGCGGACCTGCACCGTTTCCAGGATTCGAGGACCGAGCCGCGTACGTCCGAGTCCACCCGGGCACCGGTCAGGAAGCGCTCGTGGGCATCGGCCAGACCCCCTATCTGGTCCCAGGCGACGGTCATCGGCACCACTTCCTTCACCTGGAGACGGTCTCGGCGCACACCGCTGCTCGGCTCGTCCCAGGGGAAGGGGAGCCCTCCAAGTGTCTTCACGGTAGACCCGCTGTGATGTGAATCTCAATGCGGGGGCGCTGTGCCTCCCCGGAGGGGGGTCAGGCCCGGTGCACCGAGTTCCGCGGCGCGGCGGCGCGCGTCCTCGTCGGTGTGGGCGTCGTAGGTGACGAGGCGGGGCAGCACGGCGGCCAGCAGGGCCACCGTGGCCACGCAGGCGAGGCCGCCGGTCCAGATGGCCGTCCGCGCCCCGGTCCAGCCGGCCATCGCGCCCGCACGGACCTGTCCGAGCTGCGGGCCGATGCTGTAGGAGAGCACCTCGATCCCGGCGAGCCGACCGCGCAGCCGGTCCGGGACGGTCTGGTTCCAGATCGTGGAGCGGCCCAGTCCGCTGACCATGTCCCCCGCCCCGGCCAGCGCGAGGCAGAGCAGCACCAGCCAGACGTCGGTCGCCCACCCGGCCGCCAGGATCGCCAGCCCCCAGGCGGCCGCCCCGAGCACCACCAGCAGGCCGTGGCGCCGGGTGCGGGACACCCAGCCGCTGCTGACGCTGACCAGCAGCGAGCCGACGGATCCGGCCGCGTACATCAGGCCGAGGGACCAGTCGGCGCCGAGGTCGTCGGCGAGGAAGGGGAAGATCGTGTTAGGGAACGCGAAGAACATCGCCGCGAGGTCGATCGCATAGGTGCCGAGCAGTACCGGTCGCGACCATGCGTAGCGGGCGCCCTCGGCGATGCCGCGCAGGGACGGGCGGGCCGCGTGCTCGACGGGCGGGACGGGCGACAGGCGCCGGCACATCAGGACCGAGACGGCGAAGCAGCCGACGGTGGTGGCGTACGCGGGGACGTTGCCGGCGTACGCCACGACCAGGCCGGCCAGGGCCGGTCCCCCGATCGCCCCGGCCTGCCAGCGCAGGGCGTGGAGAGCGGCGGCCGCGGGCAGCTGGTCGTGGGAAACGATCCGGGCCAACAGCGAGTCCATGGCGGGCCGCTGGAGCCCGGCGAGGGCCGCGACCACGGCGGCGACCCCGTAGAGCGGCCAGAGCAGGGGGACGGGCAGCATCGCGTTCACCAGCAGGACGGCCGCCATCAGACCGAGGCCGATCTCGGTGAGGACGATGACCTTCCTGCGGTCGACGGCGTCGGCGAGCGCACCGCGAGCGGTGAGCCGGTGAGGTCCTTGATCTGCCGCGGCAGGGCGGTCAGGGCCATGACGCTGCCGAGATGGGTGACCAGTCCCTGCACCTACAGCATGGTGGGGCTCCTGGGAGGGGGCGTCGGCCTGCGGGCCGTCACGCGACGCGGCGCGTGCGGATCAGCAGGTACAGGAAGTAGGGGGTGCCGATGACCGCCGTCATCAGGCCCGCTCCCAGTTGGGCCGGGGCGATCACGGTGCGGCCGACGAGGTCGGCGGTGCACACGAGGACCGCGCCGAGGAGTACGGCGACCGGTACGACGCACACATGCCGACGGCCGACCAGGGCCCGTGCCGCGTGCGGGGCGACGAGCCCCACGAAGCCGATGGTGCCCGCGGCGGCGACCGCGGTGGCGCTCAGCAGCACGCTCACGACCAGGAACCCGAACCGTGCCGACGGCAGCCGCAGTCCGAGCAGCCGCGGGGTGTCGCCGTCGAGGGAGACCAGGTCCAGCTCGGTCCGCCGTGTCACGGCCACCACCAGACCCACCGCCAGGGCTCCCGCCACGGGCAGGGTGTCGGGCAGCGTACGGCCGTACGTCGAGCCGGACAGCCAGGTGAGCGCCTTCGTCGCGTTGAACGGGTCCGTCAGGACGATGAAGAGGCTGATGAGCGCGGTCGTGGCGGCGGACACGCCGACCCCGACCAGGACCAGTCGGTTCTGGCCGAAGCCGCCCCGGGCCGTGAGCCCGAACACGACGACCGCGGTGACCGCCGCGCCCGCGAACGCCGCACCCGCGACGCTCCAGGACCCCGCACCGGAGACGGTGGTGACGAGCAGGACGGCACCGAGCGCGGCGCCGCCGGAGACGCCCAGGACACCGGGCTCGGCGAGCGGGTTGCGGGTGACGGCCTGGACGAGGGTGCCGGACAGGGCGAGGGCCGCACCGGCGAGCAGGGCGGCTGCGACCCGGGGCACGCGGGTGTCCAGGACGAACGCGACCGACCGGCCGGCCCTGTCCTGGGCCCAGTTCAGCACGTCGCCGAGCAGCAGCTTGCTGTCGCCGAGCAGCACACCCGCGACGGTCACGCCGACGAGTGCGGCGACGAGCAGCGCCACCGTCACGGCGCATCCCGTACGGCTCGGTATGCGCAGGCGTTCCGGCACGCTCGCGGCGGTGGTGTCCCGTACCCGCATCGCCATGACGACGAGGAACAGCGCGCCGACGAGGCTGGTGACGACGCCGGTGGGGACGGCGACGGCGGAGTCGGCGGGCACCGTGGCGCGCAGCAGGACGTCCGAGCCGAGGACCAGGACGGCGCCGGTCAGGCCGGCCAGCGGGAGGAAGGCCCGGACGCGGACGAACGGGCGTATCCGGCGGGCGAGCGGACGCACCAGGGCGGGTGCGCACAGGCCGACGAAGCCGAGGGGGCCGGCGAGGGTGACGGCCGCGGCCGAGAGGAGCGCGGCGAGGACCACGACGGTGACGCGGGTGCCGCGCACGGGGACGCCGAGTCCGCGTGCGGCCTCGTCGCCGAGGGCGAGGGCGTCCACCCGGCGGCCCACGAGCAGCAGTCCGGCCAGGCCGGCCACCACCAGGGGCGCCAGCTGCACGATGCCGCTGAATCCGTTCTGGCTGATCGAGCCCTGGCTCCACTGGTACAGGCCGTCGGTCCGCTCGGGGAACAGCAGGAGCAGCCCCTCGGTGACCGAGTACAGGCCGAGGGTCAGCGCGCTGCCGGCCAGCACGAGCCGGACGGTGCCCGCGCCGGGTCCGGACAGGGCCAGCACGACGGCCGCCGCGCCGAGGCCGCCGGCGAAGGCGACGCCGGAGGAGGCGAGCACCGGCAGGGAGGCGCCGGTGACGGTGACCACGCCCAGGGACAGGTACGAGCCGGCGTTCACCGCCAGGGTGTCGGGGGCGGCCAGCACATTGCGGCTGACCGCCTGGAGGGCCGCGCCGGCGATGCCGAGCGCGGCTCCGACCAGGAGTCCGGCGGTCATCCGGGGCAGCCGTGAGGCGATCACGACGGAGGCGTCGGCGGGGTCGGCCCGGCCGGTGAGAGCCTTGAGCACCTCGGCCGGGCCCACGGAGGCGGTGCCCTGGGTGATGTCGACGACGGCGAGGGCCGCGGTCAGCAGGACGAGCACGGCCGTCACCGCGGCCGCGCCCGTCCGGGAGGCCGTGGCCGGTGCCGGTGCCGGGTCCGGGGCCGTGGGGGTGATGACGGGAGCGGCGGGTTCGGTGACGGTCATGCCCCTGCTACTTCGTCAGGGCGCCGACGACGGCGTCGATGTAGGCCTCCATCGACAGCGCGCCGCCGAACATCCAGATGCCGTCGGACAGCTTGTGCACGTTGTCCTTCTTCACGAACGGCAGCGACGTCCACACGGAGTTCTTCGCGAGGTCCTGCGCGAACGGGTCGCTGGACTCGCTGTCGTTGCCGATGTAGGCGAACTCCACGTCGCCCAGGTCGCTCAGGCCCTCGACGTCGGTGGTGCCGAGGCCGTAGTCCTTGTCGCCCTCGATGGTCCAGGCGTTCTTCAGGCCGATGGCCTCGTTGACGGCGCCGATCAGCGAGCCGCTGGTGTACGGGCGGACGGAGACCTGGTTCGAGACGACGTAGCCGTCGGCGAAGGCGATCTCACGGTCGGCCAGTCCGGCGTCGGCGAGTGCCTTCTTGCCCTCGGCGACCTTGGCGTCGAAGGCCTTCTTCAGCTCGTCGGCCTTGGCGGTGGTGCCGGTGGCCTCGGCGATCAGCTCCAGGTTTCCCTCCATCCGCCCGATCTGGTCGGCGGAATCGGCGGAGTCGACCGTCAGCACGGGGGCGATCTTCCGCAGCTGCTTGACGGCCGACGTCGGCAGGTCGGTGTTGGCGACGATCAGATCGGGGGCGAGTGCGGCGACGGTGTCCATGCTGGGCTCGCCGCGGGTGCCGATGTCCTTGGGCGAGCCGGTCAGCGGTGCGGAGGCGTCCCAGGCGGTGTAGCCCTTGATGTCGGCGACGCCGACGGGCTGGACGCCGAGCGAGACGAGGTGCTCGATGACGTCCCACTCGGTACCGACGACCTTCTTGGCGGGGCCGTCGAGGTCGACCTTCGTACCGGTCGCGTCGGTGAGGGTGATGCTCCGGGCGCTGCTGGACGCGGAGTCGGAGGCGGCGGGCTCGGTGGTGCCGCAGCCGGCCAGGGCGACGGCGGCGGAGGTGGCGGCGAGGGCGATGAGGCGTCTTCTCATGGGGTGGTGCTGAGCCTTTCGGTGCGTGCGTGGTGACGGCCCAGGGCGCGCGTGCGCAGCCGGCCGGTGGAGGGGTCGGTGTCGACGTCGATGCGGATGCCGTACGTCTCGGTGAGACGCTCCGCGGTCAGGACGTCCTCGGGCCGGCCGTCGGCGACGATCCGTCCCGCGTGCAGCAGGGCGATCCGGTCCGCGACGGCGGCGGCCTGGTCGAGGTCGTGCAGGACGACGCCGACCGCGATGCCGTGGTCGTCCGCCAGGTCCCTGGTGAGATCGAGCAGTTCGACCTGGTAGCGCAGGTCGAGATAGGCCGTGGGTTCGTCGAGCAGGAGCACGCCGGTCTCCTGGGCGAGGCAGCCGGCGAGCCACACCCGCTGGAGCTGCCCGCCGGAGAGGTGTTCGGCGCCCCGCTCGGCCAGGGCCTCGAGGTCGGTCATGGCCAGCGCGCGGGCCACGGCCGCCGCGCCGTCCGGGTCGGTCCCGCCCCAGCGTCCCCGGTAGGGGTAGCGCCCGAACTCGACGACCTCCCGTACGGTCAGTCCGCTCGGCGTGGGCCGGCCCTGGGTCAGCAGGGCCACCCGGCGGGCGAACTCACGCGATGTCAGGGCGAGGGCGTCGGTGCCGTCGCCGTCCTCGCCGTCCCCGCCGCCCAGGGCGAGCGTCGCCGTGCGGGCCCGCTGGAGCCGGGCCAGGGTGCGCAGCAGGGTGGACTTGCCGCTGCCGTTGGGCCCCACCAGGGCGGTCACCTGGCCCGGCCTGAGCGTGAGCGCCGCGCCGTGGACGACGTCCTTGCCGTCGTACGACACGGTCACGTCACGCGCGACCAGCTCTTGCCCACGTCGGCGATGTGCCGCGGGTGCTTCCTCGATCGAACTCACAAACTAAGGTTAGCCTAACCTAACTAAATTGATCAACATGCGACTTAGCTTAGGCTAACCTTCCTTCCATGGCGAAGATCCACCGGCTCATGCCGGAGAACCCCCGGATGTTCCGCGCCGAGGTCGTCCGCACCCGGCGCGTCTCCCCCTCCCTGCACCGGCTCACCGTCGCGGGCGCCGACCTCACCGCGTTCGCGTGGCAGGGCTACGACCACTGGTTCCGCCTCTTCCTCCAGCTCCCGCACCAACGGCGGCTGCGGCTCCCGGAGTTCACCGGCTCCCGCTGGTGGCAGCCGTATCTGGCCATTCCCGAGGAGGAGCGGCCGCACTGCTCGAACTACACCGTGGCCGACTTCCGGCCCGGGACGGCCGAGCTGGACATCGACTTCGTCGTGCACCGCGGGCCGGGCGGAGAGCTGGAGGGCCGCGCCGCGATCTGGGCCTGCGCGGCCCGGCCCGGTGACGCGCTCGCCGTCCTCGACCAGGGCCGCCTGTTCGACTGCCCGCAGGACGCCTCGGAGGTGATCGTCGCCGCCGACGAGACGGGACTGCCCGCCACCACGAACATCCTGCGCTCCCTGCCCGCGCACACGGTCGGCCGGCTCATCCAGGAAGTACCCACGGCACGGGACCGGCGCACCCTCGACTCACCGGCGGGCATGCGGGTCACCTGGGTCGTCCGCGACGACGACACGTCCCCGCCCGGCACGGCCACCCTGGCGGAGCTACGACGGCACACGCGCGCCGACCCCGCCGGATACGCCTTCGTCGTGGGCGAGTCGACCCTGGCGACCGAGGGCCGCCGGCATCTGCACCGCGCCGGCCTGCCCAAGGACCGCATCACGTTCTCGGGGTTCTGGAAGCACGAGGCCCATCCGGCGGCGGCCTGAGGAGTCAGGCGCTGGGGACGTGCAGGTCATGCCGGCCGGGGATGCCGGCGGCGGAAGCCTTGAAGTAGTCGTACGCCTCCTGAGCCGCCGCCAGGACCTTGTCGTAGACCCCTTCCATGTACGGGCCGGCGCATTCGGTCGCTTTCCAGTGGTGGTGGTAGAAGAGGTTGCCCGTGCCGGGGCGTTCGCCGACCACCTTGGCGAAGAGCCAGCCGGCGAGGCGTGCGGCTTCCTTCCAGGTGGTCTCGGCGACCGTCCAACCGGGCGCGAGCGTGGCGTTCGCCATCTCGATGCTGACCGAGCCCTGATTGCCGACCTTGTTGCCGACGGCCCACGCGTACTCGTTCACCTTGACGTACTGGGCCACGGCACCGGTGGCGTCCACGTCGAAGTGGGCCGAAGCCGGGCGGGTCTTCCAGAGGTCGAGCAGACCCTGGTGCGAATACCGGCCGGCGTTGTGGTGCAGCGTGACCGACGTCTTCCGGTAAGGCGTGTGGTAAACGTGGCCCGTCGCACTCAGCTTGTCGATGAAGTCCGCGACGGTATGGTCGTAAGCGATGGTGGCGGCCATGTGAGAGGCCTCCCCGTCGTTCTCCACACCGTCCTCGGGAAAGGCGACGAAATCGCTCTCCGGAAGGTCGTCGAGGCGGTCGGTGCCGGGCCCGTCGCCGGTGTCCGTCTTCTCGAGAGCCGCCTTCACGTCGTCGTCGTCGAAGTTCTTCTCGGACATGACGTCGTCCTCTCAGTCCACAACTCGCTTCTGCGACGCCGTGGCCTCAGCGCTTGGACGTTTTTCTGTGACGGGCCGACGGTGCGTCGCGGCGGTGATCGGCGAATGAAGTCTCTACCCGGGGGGAGGAATTGCCGAAAGGTGGCCCCTCTTAGCCGCAACTTCGCCGTGCGAGGCGGCTTTACGAGGTCTGAAAGATTACTCATTGCCAGCATATGACAGCGGCAGGGACCGGGCAAACAGAATGATGTCGGGGATTTCGGCGGCGCCACGAGGTCAACCACCGGCGGGAAGGCAGGGGCCTCACCGGTCGTCCTCGTCCGCCGGTTGAGGCCCGGCGGGGGCGGTCGTGCGTCGGCGGAGCAGCGAGGTGGGGAAGCGGCCGTGGACCACTTGGTCGGCTGCCGTCTTCTGGAGGAGGCCGTAGGCGAGGACCGGCAGGAGCAGGTGGGGTTTGTCGGGCAGGGTGGTGGTGATCAGTGCCGCGCCCGCGCTGCTGTTGGTCATGCCGCAGGCGAGGGTGAGGGACGAGGCCGCGGCGGTGTCCAGGCGGAGCAGCCGGGCGGCGCAGCGGCCGACGGCGAAGGAGAGCAGGCACACCAGGGCGGCCACGGCCAGCGCCGCCGCCAGCAACTGGGGGCGTGGGTGGGCCAGGAACGAGCCGAGGGCTCCGGCGGCGTTGACGTACGTCAGCAGCAGCGAGCCGGCGAGGGCGGCGGGCACGACGGTGATCAGGGCCCGGGGAAGCCGGGACGCGGGCAGGGCGAGCCGGCAGAGAAGGCCCGCCGCGCAGGGCACGACCACTCCCCCGAGGGTGAATCCGCCGCCCGCGGTCTGGGCGGCCCGGCTCAGACGGTCGGCGTACTCCGGGCTGAGCAGCGGCAGCAGGGCACCGGTGGTCAGGGGCACGGCCAGGGGGCTGAGGAGGGTGGAGGTGACGACGAGTCCGACCATGGCCGGCTGGTCGCCGTTGCTCCTGTCGGTCCAGACGGTGGCACCGGCGGCGACCGGCATCGCCACGACGAGGATCATCGCGGTGACCAGGCCGCTGCCCCCGTCGGCGTCCGGCGTCAGGCGGAGCAGGAACGCGACGGCGGGAATGACCAGCAGGGGGATCGCCAGATGCAGGGCCAGCCCGGCGAGCAGGGTCCGCGGGCGGCGCAGCAGCCCGCCCAGCGCCTGGACGGGAACCTGGAGTCCGGCGGAGAACAGGACCAGGGCGAGCAGGAGTTGGGGGCTGTGCAGGGGCAGACGGGCGGTGTCCCCGAGCGGGACGGTGTGGGTCCGGCGCAGCCACAGTCCGGGCGCGGGCAGAAGCGCGGCGGCCGCGTAGGAGACGGCGACGGCGCGGCCGAGCCTGTGCCGCAGCCAGGCGGCCGGACCGCGGGCGGTCGGTGGGGTGTCCTCCATGAAGGCTCTTCTCCGTCACGGTGGTGGGGCGGGGGCGGGGGCGGGGGCAGCGGCAGGAAAGGAGGCGGCTATGCCGTGCGGGAACGCGTCGGTGTCCATGGCGCCCATGCTGCTCCCGCGCGCGGCGACGGGCGGCAGGTGCCGCGCGACGGTCAGGATGCGTTCAGGTGGCCGGTGGCACCGTCGGGCCCCATGACGTACGAGACATCCGAGACATCGTCGATTCCGCTGCCGGGCGGGCCGTCCGCTCCGGCGCGGCACCGGTTCCGCTGGAACAAGGTTCCCGAGGTCACCGTCTACTTCTGGATCATCAAGGTGCTGTGCACCACGGTCGGCGAGACGGTGGCCGACCTGCTGAGCGAGAAGGCCGGGCTGGGGCTGACGGGCGTGTCGCTGCTGATGAGCGCGCTGCTCGCCGCGGTCCTGGTGGTCCAGTTCCGTACGGCGGGCTACCGCGCGGGGGTGTACTGGCCGGTCGTCGCTCTGATCAGCGTCGTCGGGACGCTGATCAGCGACAACCTGACCGACCGCATGGGGGTTCCGCTGGAGCGGAGCACCACCGTGTTCGCGGTCGTGCTCGTGGTGGTGTTCGTCGTCTGGTTCCGTCGCGAACGCACCCTGTCCATCCACAGCATCGACACCGTGCCCCGGGAGGCCTTCTACTGGCTCGCGGTCCTGTTCACCTTCGCGCTCGGAACGGCGGCGGGTGACCTGGTGTCCGAGCGGATGGACCTGGGGTACCGGGTCTCCGCGCTGTTGTTCGCCCTCGCCCTCGCCGCGGTGGCGGTCGCGCGCTTCGCCCTGGGACTGGACGCGGTGTGGAGCTTCTGGATCGCGTACGTGCTCACCCGGCCGCTGGGGGCGTCGGTCGGCGACTACCTCTCCCAGCCGGCCGGCGACGGGGGACTCGGTCTGGGCACGGTCGTGACGAGCGCGGTGTTCCTGGCGGTGATCCTGGGCCTGGTGGTGTACCTGTCGGTGACGCGGAAGGACGTCACCGGGGCGGCGGAGGCCGAGGGGGCGGCCGGCTGAGCCTCACGGGCACGCTCACCCTGCGGGCAGGGTGAGCGTGAAGCGGGCCCCGGGGGTGTGTCGGGGATCGTGGGCGATGTCGCCGCCGGCCGCGCGGGCCAGGCGTCGCGCGAGGGCGAGTCCGAGGCCCGCACCGTCGTGGCCGTCCGTGGCGTCGGCACGCCGGCCGGGCTGGAACAGCTGCTCGGTGAAGGTCTCCGGTACGCCGGGGCCGTCGTCCTCGACATCGACGTGTACGACGCCGGGTGCCGGCCGGGCGCGTACGGTCACCTCGTGGTCGGCGTAGCGGGCGGCGTTGGCCAGGAGGGGGCTGACGATCCGTTCGAGGAGGGGGCCGGTGACGGCCGCGTGCAGTTCCGCGTGCGCGGTGTCGAGCCGGGTCGTCACCGGGTGGGGGGTGTCGAGGCCCTCCGTCAGGCGGCGCAGCACGGACACGGCGTCCGTGGTGCCGGGGGCGGTGGCCGGGTGGTGCGCGGGGTCGCGGGCGTCGTCGAGCAGGGTGTCGCAGATGGCGCGCATGGCGTGGGCGGCCTCGGCGATCACCTGGTGGGTGGCGTGGGTCTCGGCCGGGGTGCGGGGGCGGGCGTGCCACCAGTCGAGTTCGGCGACGATCCGGGCGAGCGGGGTGCGCAGTTCGTGCGACAGCTCGCCGGTCAGCCGCTGTTCGTGGCGCAGCACGGCGCGTATCCGGTCCAGGAGCGCGTCGAGGGAGGTGCCGAGACGGGCGAGTTCGGTGGGGTGCCGTGCGGCGCCGAAGCGCTGGGGGGAGGTCACGGCGCTCCACCGGGTGGCCTGGTCGGTCATGGTGCGGACGGGGCGCAACGCGCGGCCGACGGCGAGACGGGTCAGCGCGTAGGTGCAGGCCAGCATCACCGCGTCGAGGACGAGGGAACCGAGGAGCAGGGTGTCGGCCGAGCCGCGGTACGGGGCGAGGTCCAGGGCGGTGACGACGGTGGCGGTGGTGCGGCGGCCGGCCACGATCCGGGAGCACAGGCGGACGGAGCCGTGCCCCTCGCGGACCGTCGAGCAGGTCCGCTCCCCCTGCGCGGCGAGCCGGTCGGCGGCTGCGGTGAGCGCGCTGCCGGGCGGGGCCGACGGCGGCTTCTCCACCAGTCGGGGGCCGTCGTAGATCCAGACGTTGGCGTCGAGGAGTTCGTCGTTGACGGTCTCCAGGACGCGCACGCGGGGGCCGGTGGTGTCGACGGTGGTGGCGACCGCGGCCGCCCGGCCCAGCAGTTCGTCGTCCGCCTGTTGCCTCAGCTGCCGTTCCGCCATCGTGTGGAAGACCAGGGTCAGGGCGGTCATCAGCAGGGTGGCGGTGGTCAGCGCGACGAGGGAGAGCCGTCCGCGCAGGGTGCGTGGGGCCAAGCGCCGCAGAAGGCGGTTCATGACAGGCGGTGTCCGATCCCGCGGGCGGTGCCGATCGTCAGTCCGCTGCCCGCCCCGCGCAGTTTGCGCCGCAGCCGGCTCAGATACTGGTCCAGCGTGTTGTCGCTGACGTGTGCGCCCTCGGGCCAGCCCGCCCGGACCAGATCGCGTCGGCGCACGAGGGTCCCGCCCGCCGCGCCGAGCGCGGCCAGCAGCCGGAACTCCGTCGGGGACAGGTCGACGCGGACACCGTGCACGCTCGCGTGGTGGCCCATCGGGTCCAGGACGAGGTCGCCGACGGTGGCCGGGGGCAGGGGGCCGGACCGCCGGAGTGCCGCGCGCAGCCGGGCGGTGAGTTCGGCGAGGTGGAAGGGCTTGGGCAGGTAGTCGTCGCCTCCGGCGGAGAAGCCGGACAGCCGGTCGGTGACATGGTGGCGGGCGGTCAGGAAGAGGACGGGGGCGCGGAATCCGCCGGCGCGCAGTGCCTGGCACACGTCCCGTCCGTCGGCGTCGGGCAGCCCGACGTCCAGGATCACCGCGGCGATGTCGGCGCCGGCCAGTCTCAGGGCGGTGGCTCCGTCGGCGGCGAGGACGGGGGCGAGGTCCTCGTCGTCCAGGGCACGGCGCAGGACGTCACGCAGGGCGTGATCGTCCTCCACGACCAGGATCTTGGGGCGCATGTTCCTCCGGGTGTCGCGGGTGGGTCGGTCGGGTGGGGAAGGCGGCGGGCAGCCAGTGGGCGGCGGCGCACAGACACACCCCGAGCCAGCCGACGGCGAACAGCCAGCCGCCGATGACATCGCTGAACCAGTGCACCCCGAGATAGACGCGGGTCAGTCCCACCGCCGCTCCCCAGCAGCCGACGGCGACGGACAGGGCCGTGCCGCCGCGCGGGGCGCGCACGGTGAGCGCCACGATGAGCAGGCCCGCGGTGAGGGCCGCCGTGGTGGTGTGTCCCGAGGGGAACGACCAGCCGCTCGCGTGCGCGGCCCAGTCCCCCTGCGGCGGCCGGGCCCGGTGCGCGGCCTCCATCACGCCGTAGCGCAGGGCCTGCCCGCCGAGCAGACAGACGAGGCCCAGGGCGGCGGCCGCAAGCCGCTGCCGCAGGGTCCGCCCGGCCACCGCGCCGGCGAGCACGACGAGCGCGTACGGAATGACTCCGGTGCCGGTGGCGGTCACCCCGCGGGCCAGGGCGAGCAGCATGTCGGGGCGGTGGCCGAGGGACCAGGTGAGCAGGCCCTGGTCGGGCCATGTCGGGCCGCCGCTGCCGCCCGCGCTGTTCATGGCCAGCACCGCGAACGCGGTCCACGCGCCGGCCCCGACGCTGCCCGCCAGCTCGGCGACGTCCCTGCGCTTCATGAGACCGCGAGCAGCGGGCTCAGCCGTGTGCCGGTGAGAAGCCGGGCCACGGTCCGTGCCCGCCGTCGTATGAGGATCATCAGGCCGGGGGCGGCCGCCCCGCCCAGGAGGAGACCGGCGATCGCGTCGTGCGGGTGGTGCACGCCGATCCACACCCGGGAGGCCGCCCTCGCGAGAGCGGCCGCGGCCGCCACCGCGCCCGGTCGGCGGGAGACGAACAGGAGCGCGACGGCCGCGGCGGCGGCGTGATTGCTGGGGAACGACCGGGCGCCGTGGGCCGGGCGCGCCTCCGGCGTCCGCACCGCCGGGCTCCGGCAGGGCCGGTCCTCGCACACCGGCAGCTCGGCCAGGGCGTCGACGCCGTAGGCCGCCGACCCGGTCGCGGGCACGGCGAGCGTGGTCATCGCCGCGACGGCGTCCTTGTGTCCGGCCCGCCACCACCCCGCGAGCATGAGTACGGCGAAGACCAGCAGCCCGAGGAACGTCACGGTGCCTCCTTCGCCCCGGTCCGCCCGCGTCCCCGGTACAGCTCGGCGGCGAACGGGAGCAGCGACAGGAGCACGATCAGCGCGACCAGCGGCAGCAGATAGCGGTCCACGTTCGGGATCGACGAGCCCAGGGCGTACCCCGCGAGCGTGAGGCCGACGCTCCAGAGGAGGCCGCCGACGATCTGCCAGAGGGTGAACACCCGTGCCGGTACGCCCAGCGCCCCGGCCAGCGGATTGAGCACGGTCCGCACCACCGGCACGAAGCGCGCCAGAACGACCGCCTTGGCGTGTCCGTAGCGTGCGAGGAGGATCTCGGCGCGCTCGGCCCCGGCCCGAAGCCGGGCGGATCTGCCGCGGGACAGCAGGGCCCCGCCCGCCCGGCGGCCGAGCAGGTAGCCGCACTGGGCGCCGGTGAGCGCGCCGAGCGCCGCCGCCACCAGCAGCGGCCCCAGGGACAGCGCGACCCCGTGTTCTCCCGTGCCGGTGCACAGCAGGCCCGCGGTGAAGAGCAGGGAGTCGCCGGGCAGGAAGAAGCCGATCAGGAGTCCCGTCTCCGCGAACATCACCACGCCGACGCCCAGCACACCGAACGCGCTCAGCAGCGAGCGGGCGTCGAGCGGGTTCACCGCCAGCTGTGACGACAGGGCTACGGTGGCAGTCATCGGGCGGGTCCCTTCGTCGAGGCCGGCCGGACGGCGCCCCTGGCCTCCTGGACCTCCGGCGCGGCAACCCGACCGACTACAATCACGTAGACGGTCTACGACACTGTAGACGATCGAGGAGCGAGGAGGGTTCCCATGCCCGAGGCGAAGGACGAACGCCGGCCGGCGGGTGAGCTGGAGGCCGCCGTGCTGGCCGCGCTGTGGACCGCGGGCACACCCCTCACCCCGGCCCAGGTCCAGGCCCACCTCGCCTCCGATCTGGCCCGCACGACCGTGACGACGATCCTGTCCCGGCTGCACGAGAAGGGGACACTGGAGCGGGAGCGGCAGGGCCGCGGCTTCGCCTACCGCCCCATAGAGGACCCGCACGGCCTGACCGCCCTGCGCATGCACGGTGAACTCGACCGCGACAGCGACCGGGCGACCGTGCTGGCCCGCTTCGTCGACCGGCTCAGTCCGGACGACGAGCAGGTCCTGCGCCAACTGCTGGAGGAGGGGCCGTGATGATCGCCCTGCTCCTGGTCCCGCTGCTGCTGCCGTGCGCGGCGCCCGCGCTGGCCCGCCGGGTCCTCGACCGCTGTCCTCCGGTCGCCGCCCTGTGGACCCTCACCGTCTCCGCGCTCCTCCTCGCGGGCGGCAGCGTCGCCGCGCTCGGCACGCTCGCGCTGACCGGCCTGCTCAGGATCCCGGCCTTCGCCGCGCTGGGCGAGCTGGTCCACCCCCTGCGCACGCCCTCCGAGCGGCTGGTCCTGCCGATCGCCGCACTCGCGGCCGGCCTCCTCGTCCTGGCCGCCCTGACCCTCGGGACGTCGCTCGTACGGCAGGCGGCGGGTCTGCGCACCGCCCGCGCCCAGGCCGACCGCCGGCCGGCCGCGGGCGACCTGTGCGTCGTCGACTCCCCCCGCCCCGACGCGTACGCCCTGCCCGGCCGCCCGCACCGCATCGTCGTCACCACCGCCATGCTGCGCAGCCTCGACGCGTCCGAGCGCGAGGCGCTCTTCGCCCATGAGCGCGCCCACAACAGCGGCGGCCACCACTACTTCCTGGCCACGGCCGAACTCGCGGCCCACTGTCACCCGGCGCTGCGTCCGGTCCGGGAAGCCATCCGGCTGGCCGCCGAGCGAGCGGCCGACGAAGCCGCGGCCACCGCCGTCGGCGACCGGCACCTGACCGCGCGCGCCATCGCACGGGCCGCGCTGGCCACGACAGGACAGGACACCGTCCGGCCGACGGTCACGCCCGCGGCGACGACGGGTCCGGTCCCCCGGCGCGTGGCCGCCCTCCTGGCGCCCGCCCGGCACGCGCGCGCCGTGCCGTGGATCGCCGCGCTCCTCGCCACATGTGCCGTGCTGTCCTGCGCCACCGCGGCGACCGGCGCGTTCCGCGTCCACGAGGACATCGAGATCGCCCAGGGCGAGGCGGCCGACTGAGCCACCGGGGGCGGATGCCGGTGCGGGTGGTGCGGCGCATCCCCCGTGAGAGCCACCCCAGCCGTCCCCGGCCGGGTGATTCGCGGAGGGCGGCGGATTTCCAGCGTGGCAGCCGGATCGCCGAAGGCGCGACCGTCACAGGAAGGCCGCCATGAGGACGACGTCCCGCGGTCACCCGGCCGGCGCGGGAAGACGTCATCAGCGCCCTCACGCCCCGCGAGGCGGAGGTCCTGCGGCACATCGCCGAAGGGCTGTCCAGCGCCGAGATCGCGGCGCAGCTGTTCATCACTCCCGAGACCGTCAAGACGTACGTCTCCCGGGCTCGTCGACCCCCTCGTGCAGGGGGCGGCGGGTCAGGGCCTGTCCGGCGGTTCCTGGCTGATGGTCGCCAACAGGTGTGCGACCAGCGGATTGTGGTCGTCCCGGCGCCAGGCGACGGCCACGCGTGTGCGGGCGGTGCCGGGTTCGATCGCGCGGAAGGCGACGCCCTTGAGGCGGATGCGCCGGATGCCGGCCGGGGCCAGGGAGACGCCCAGACCGGTTTCCACGAGGGCGCACACGGTCTGCCATTCCACCGCGTGCTGGATCACCCGCGGGGTGAATCCCGCTGCCGTGCACAGGCCGATGATCTGGTCGTACAGCGGCGGACCGACCGTGCGGGGCAACAGCACGAAGGGCGAGTCCGCCAACTGGGCCAGACGGACGGTCCGTTGGGCGGCCAGCGGGTGGGTGGACGGCAGCACGGCCACGAAGGGCTCGCTGAATATCGTCCTGAAGCCGAGTTCCGTCTCGTCGGCGGGGGGTTCGCGCAGCAGACCGATGTCGATGGTCTTGTCGTGCAGGGCGGCGATCTGCGGAGCGGTCGTCATCTCGTGGATGTCCAGCTGCACGCCGGGCAGCCGGTCACGGAACGTGCGCAGCAGGCCGGGCAGGACCGTCAGGGCGAGGGAGGCCGCGAAGCCGATCCGCAGGCGGCCGGCGCGCCCGCTGCCGACGGCCCGGGCTGCGGCGAGGCCGTCCGCGAGCTCGGTGAGCGCGCGCCGGGCGGCGGGCAGCAGTTCGCTGCCGGCCGGGGTCAGGGAGACAGGCCCCGGGGCGCGGGTGAACAGCGCGTGGCCGACCTTGTCCTCCAGACGGCGGATCTGCTGGCTCAGCGGCGGCTGGGCGATGCCCAGGCGTGCGGCCGCGTGGCCGAAGTGGAGTTCCTCCGCGAGCACGACGAAGGCATGCAGCTGCGGCAGGGGGAGTTCGGGGCGCTCCATACGCCCAGAGATATCAGATCATGCAGGTGACCGTATTAGACGTATCGATGCGGGGCACTTAGCGTTCCGCGCATGACAGAGCGACGCGCGATCCTCGGTGGCTCGGCCTTCGAGGAGCAGATCGGCTATGCCCGTGCCGTGGTCGACGGCGACTGGGTGCACGTGTCCGGGACGACCGGGTTCGACTACGCCACCATGACGATCTCCGACGACGTGGTGGAGCAGGCCGAGCAGTGCCTGCGCACCATCGGGACGGCACTGGCCGAGGCGCAGTGCACCTTCGCCGACGTGGTGCGGGTGCGCTACCTCCTGCCCGAGCGCGCGGACTTCGAACCCTGCTGGCCCGTCCTGCGGCGTTGCTTCGGGGAGGTCCGGCCGGCCGCGACGATGCTCGTGTGCGGGCTGGCCGACCCCCGGATGAAGATCGAGATAGAGGTGTCTGCGCGGCGGGTCGCACCCCTCGTGCCGACCCTGCCCGTCGTGCCCGTCGAGGCCTTTGAACCTCCCTACTACGCGGCCGTGTTCACCACGGTGCGCACCCTGGACCAGAGCGAGTACGGCGAGACCAGCGCGTACTTGGAGGAGCTGGTGAAGGACGTCCCCGGCTACCTGGGGATGGACCACGCGCAGACGCCTGGCGGGCTGGGCATCACCGTCAGCTACTTCCGTGATGCCGACGCCCTCACGGAGTGGCGGACTGACGTCGAGCACCGCGCGGCGCAACAACGCGGGCGGGCCCAGTGGTACGAGACGTACACGCTGCATGTGGCGAAGGTGGAGCGGAGCCGCGGATTCACGCGCGCGGAGGTGCCGCAGGGTCCGACCGTGGGCTGACCTCGGTCACGGGCGCCGGGCGGGCCGACGGACCGCCGAGATCAGTCCGCCGGGCCGTTCCTCGTGCTGCGGCGGGGTGTCGAACGGGCGGCCGTATGCGGCGGCGCGCTCGCGCAGGGTGTGGCTGTCGGCCTCCCAGCCGTGCCCGGCCAGCCAGCCCACGGGGTCGTCGGGCATCTCCGAGACCCACAGGGACGCCGCCGATCCCGGTACGGCGTCCGCGCCGAAGCGTTCGATCACGCCGCGCGAGCCCAACGTCAGTCCCATCCGGCTGCCGACCGCCGACTGCGCGCTGATCCGGGCCAGCAGCGACTCCACCGCGTCCTCGGGCAGATAGATCAGCAGTCCTTCGGCGATCCAGACGGTCGGCAGCGCCGGGTCGTGGCCCGCGGCGGCCAGCGCGCCCGGCCAGTCCTCCCGCAGATCCACCGGGACGGTGATCCGCTCGCAGCGTGCGACGGCCCGCTCCCGGCGCAGCACCGAAGCCTTGAAATCCAGTGGCTCGGCGGTGTCGACCTCGAACAGCCGGGTGCCCTCGGGCCAGTCCATCCGGAAGGCCCGGCTGTCCATGCCGGCGCCGAGCAGCACGACCTGCCGGACCCCGGATTTGGAAGCCTGCCGCAACAGGTCGTCGAGGAACTTCGTCCTGATGACGATCGAGAACGCCACGCCCCTACGGCGGCGTCGCGCGGCCTCGTCACCGGGCAGCGGCGGCGAGGAGGGCCCCCGGCCACCGGCGGCGGCGAAGGCCCACGCCAGCGGGTCGCGGAACAGCGCGTTCTCCCGCTCGCTCTCCAACGCCCGCACCCTGGCGACCCCGACCGCCGTGGCCCACACTCCCGACGGCCGGACCCGCTCCTGCTCATCAGTCACCGCGCTAGCCTAAGTGACCGATGAGAAGGGCCCTGATGAGTGGAACCAGGTTCATGACTGACGGGCCGTTCCGGCGCGAGACCGAGCAGGTCGTCAACGAAATCGCCCAAGGGCTCCGCACATTGGACGCCGGTGTGAGCTGGTTCTCCGGCCTCGCCCCGACGCGCATGCGGGAGGTACTGCAGCAGGTCGCCGGCTACGCGATGCAGGCGCACATCACGGCTGAGGACGGCCGCGTGGGGGTGGCCCGGTCCGGTGTGAAGCCCACGGCCAATCCCTCGGTGATGATCTGCATGGACCCGCCCCGCTACGGCTTCGCGGACCTCCCCACCGCAGAACACGTCAAGGCGTTCCGTGTCCTCGTCTCCGTGTTCGCCGTGGCCGACACGCGCCGCCGCGACACGTACTGCAAAGGTGCCTGCCGTCACGCATGGCACAACCTGCCGACTCCAACCGAGCAGCCGTGAGAGCTGGAACGGACGGTCTCATGCCCATCCGAGGTGTGCTTTTCGATGTCGACGACACCCTGTTCGACTACTCGTCCTCGGAACGCATCGGCGTGCTCGCCCACTTGGAGGACCAACGGCTGCTCGACCGGTTCCCCGACCCCGACACGGCGCTCGCGTTCTGGCGGAAGATCATGGAAGCGCAGTACGCACGTTTCCTGAGCGGCGAGCTCACCTTCTCCGAGCAGCGGATCGAACGTACCCGCCAGTTCCTCTCCCACTTCGGGCAGGACACCTCCGCCATGCCGGACGAGGAAGCGTCCGCGTGGTTCGCCGGCTACGAAGCCCTCCGCAACGCCGCCTGGGCGGCGTTCACTGATGCCGAGCCCGTCCTCAGGGCACTCGCACCGGACTACCGCCTCGGCATCGTCTCCAACTCGTCCGTCGGCCACCAGCGCGACAAGCTGCACGCCATCGGTCTGCTGCCCTACTTCGACGACGTGCTCATCTGCTCCGACCAGCACGGCGCCGCCAAGCCCGCACCGAGCATCTTTCTCGCGGGCTGTACGTCCCTCGGTCTCCCGCCCCACGAGGTCGCCTACGTCGGAGACAAGTACACGATCGATGCCATGGGGTCACACGACGCGGGGTTGCACGCCTTCTGGCTCGACCGGGCGAACAACGAATCCGGCCATGTCACCAACGGCCGCATCCGCGTCATCCACTCCCTCCACGAGCTCCCGGACGCCCTCACCCGCTGAACCGGACCTCGTGCCCCGCGCCCGCGGAGCGTTCAGCGGGGAAGCACCCAGCCCGGTGTCCAGACCCCGGTGGTGTCCCGGTCCGCCGTCGTGGTGGCGAGGTGGGCTCGGAGGGTGGTCAGCGCCGGGTGGGGGTTGTCGCGGTGCCAGAGGAGCGAGTGCGGGTAGACGGGGGTCGGGTCGGTCACCGGGATACGGCGCAAGCCGTGGCCGGCGGGCCAGATGAGACGGGTGTGCTCACCCATGAAGGTGGCCAGGGCCGGGGTGTCGGCGATGGTGTCGAGGAGCGCGTCGGAACCGAAGTTGGGGCCGGTCGCCTCGATGGTGAGGCCGAACTCGGCGACGAGGTCGTCGTAGTAGGCACCCCACTCGGTGCCGGGGACGATGCCGGGCATCCAGATCCGGTGGCCCACGAGCTGGGCGAGGGTCACCGACTGGGCGCTCGCCAGCGCGTGGGCGGGGCCGGTCAGGAGTTGGAGCGGCTCGTCGAGCACCCGGACGGACCCGATGTCCTCGGGAAGGGGGCGACCGGGCACGGCGACGGCGCGGAAGGACGCGTCGATGGTTCCGGAGCGGATGGCGGCGACGGCTGTGTCCATCTCGAAGAGCATCACCACGTCGAGCTCGATCCCGGGGTGCGCCCGGTGGAAGTCACGCATCAGTCCCGACGCCGCGCCGCGCGAAGCGATCACGTCGACGCGCAGCGGCCGGCGGCCGGGGCGTACGGACGCGACCGCGCGCTCGGTGACCCGCAGCAGCTCGCGCGCGTGGGGCAGGAACGCCTGCCCGTCGATGGTGAGCTCGGTGCCGCGGGCGGCCCGGGTGAACAGCCGCACGCCGAGGCTGCGTTCGAGCGCGGCGATGCGCTTGGAGACGGCCTGCTGGGTGATCGACAGATCCGCGGCGGCCTTCTGGAACTGGCCCGCTTCCACGACGGCGACGAAGGTGCGTACTGCTTCGAGATCCACAGCGGCCACCTTAGGCAACAACGCATGGTTGTGGGTGGATGGCCGGGTAGTTGTTTGACCTGCTGCTGTGCCGCTCGCTTAGCTCTCCTGGGTCAACGTCGGTTTGTTCGGGTGGGAGTGCTGAGCGTGGTGGGCAGAAGACGCCTGGGGCGGCCGTTCGGGTGGCTGTGGGCGGCGTACGCGGTGAGCGCCTACGGGTCCGGGCTGGGGTTCGGTGCGCTGCCGCTGATCGCCGTGCTGGTGCTGCACGCCGGTCCCGCAGAGATGTCCGCGCTGTCCGCGGTGGGTCCTGCCGTGGGCGCGCTGATCGCGGTGCCGCTCGCGCCGTGGGTGGAGTTCCGGCGCAAGCGCCCGGTCATGATCACGATGGACCTGACCCGGTTCGCGGCCATGGCGACGATCCCGGTCGCCTACGCGTTCGGCCGGCTCGGCTTCGTCCAGCTGCTCGTGATCTCGGCCGTGGTCGCCGCGGCCAAGATCGCTTTCAACGCGGCCAGTGGCGCCCTCCTCAAGTCCCTCGTGCGGCCGGACGATCTCCTGGTCGCCAACGCCCGGTTCGAGTCCACGAACTGGAGCTCCATCGCGATCGGGCCACCGCTGGGCGGGGCGGCGATCGGCGTGTTCGGGCCGGTCACCACCGTGGTGGCCGACGCACTCAGCTACCTCCTCTCCGCACTGGGCATCACCGCGATCCGCGGCCGGGAGGAGGCCCCGCCGTCTTCCGGCACCAGCCCGGACCGGGCGGGCGCGTTGCTGGACGGCTGGCGGCACATCCTGGGCCATCCGGGCCTGCGGGCGCTCTACCTCAACAACCTGCTCGTCGCCGGTCTGATCATGGCCACCGAGCCGCTGCTGGCCGTGCTCCTCCTCCGCCAGCTCGGGTTCCCACCCTGGCAGTACGCCCTCGCCTTCGCCGCCCCCTGCCTCGGCGGGCTCGTCGGCTCCCGGCTGGCCCGCCGCGTCGTGGCCCGTCACGGCCGGCACGCGGTCTTCCGGACCGTCGGCACCCTGCGCGCCGTCTGGCTCGTCGGCCTGGTCTTCGTCCGTCCCGGCGTCGTCGGCCTCGTCACCGTGATGGCCGTCGAGCTGGCGATCATCGTCAACATGAGCCTGTACACCCCGGTGCTCGCGACCTACCGGCTCGAACACACCCCGAAGCATCTCGTCGCCCGTACCCTGTCGGCCTGGTCGATCGGCCAGCAGGCGGCCATCGCCACCCTCACCGCACTCGCCGGGCTGCTCGCCGACCTCACCAGCCCACGCACCGCTCTCGCGGCGGCGGGCCTGCTCATCCTCACCAGCCCCCTGCTGCTCCCCCGCCACGACCACGCGCCACGGCACGAGCCGGAGCTGACCCATGGCCCGCGGTGACGCACGGCACCGCCACCGGGGGCTCGGCGAAAGGGCGGTCGGCCGGTCGGCGTAGGCTGCGCTCAGTACAGTCACGGCCCGGGGGAGCGGATGACGACGTCGGAGACGGCACAGGGGTGGGAGTCGCGCCTCGATTCGGTCGTGGTGTACGCGCAGGGCGCGGTGTGCCGTCGGCTGGCCCGGGGTGTCGTACCGCCGGACGGCCGGGTGCGGGTGACGGGACTGCCGCGCTCACTGGACGCGGGATCCCTCCGGGCGCGTGTCCTGGGCGGTTCCGCGGTGCGCGTCGGTGCGGCCCGGGTGGAGGTCGGGGCCGAACCGCTCGGCACCGAGGCGCCGGAAGGGCTACGACGTGAGGTGGAGCGGCTGCGCGAGGAGTGCGCGGCGGCCCGGGGGCGCCGTGATCGCGGGCTCGGACTGATCGCGGAGGTCGGGGCGTTGCGCCCGGTTCCTCCGGCGCGCAGGAAGGACGATCCGCATCGCCGTACCCCGGTCGACGCATGGCTTCGGCTGGCGGACTTCGTCGACGAACGGCTGACCGCGTTGCACGCCCGCCTCGTCGAACAGGAGGAGGCGCTGCGCCGCGTCGAGCACGAACTGTCCCTCGCCGAGGACCGCCTCGCCCGCGCCTCCACCGACGCACCGGCGGCACACGTGGAGACCACCGTCTCCGCGGTCCTGACGCTCGACGGCGGCGAGGGCGCCGAGGTGGAGGTGGAGGTGGAGTACGGGGTGCCCGGCGCCGTGTGGGTGCCCACCTATCGGCTCACCCACCGGCAGGACGAGGGCAGCGGCCGTATGGTGCTGCGCGCGTCGGTCGCCCAGCGCACCGGCGAGGACTGGACCGGCGTACGGATCGCGCTGGCCACCGCCGACCTGCGCCGCCGCACCGATCTGCCCAGGCTCCGCTCGATCCGGATCGGGCGTCGGCAGTCCGGCCCCGAACCCTCCGGCTGGCGCGAGCCCCCGGCGGGTCTGGCCGACCTGTTCGCCGGGTACGACGCGGCGGGCCGCCGCCCCGAGCCGGCCGGCGGGCCCTTGAGCGTCGGAGTCGCCGGGCCGCCGCTTCCGACGCCTCCGCTTCCGCCTCCGCCTCCGCCTCCGCCTCCGCCTCCGCAGAGCTACGGTGTGCCCGTCCCGAGCCCCTTCCCGGGTGCCGTCCCCGATACCGCCTTCCCGTCCGACGGCGCCTACCCCGAGGTCATGGGCGGGGCCCTGGACGGCTTCGTCCCACCGGTCCCGGCCGTCCCTTCGGCGCCGGGAAGCCGGCCACGTTCCGGTGGCAGCCCGGCCGCCGTTCCCGCCGCCCTGGCGCCGCCCTCCCCCGCCCTCGCCGCCCCGGTTTCCCGCGCCCTGGCCCGCTCGGCGCACGACAGCGCCGCGCGCCTGGGCAAGGCCGCGCCGCCGCCGGCCGTGGCGGCGGGTCCGCCGCAGCCGAGCGGTGCCGAACTCGACTACACCGCCCTCGTCCTGTGCGGGCCGGACGAGCAGGGCGGCCGCCGGGGCCTGCTGTTCCCCGACCTGCCCTTCGACCCGGTGGCCGCCGAGTACCGGCGCCGCGCCGACGCGGTGGCCGCGCTGCCGCTGCCGGGCCACGGGGTGCGGCCCCGGGAGTCGGCCGGTTCCTTCGACCACCGCTTCGACGCGGTGGCCCGCGCCGACATCCCCTCGGACGGCGCCTGGCACACCGTCACCGTCGGTGGGATTCCGGTCGGTCTGCGCGTCGAACACCTCTGTGTGCCGTCCGTGGAGCAGACCGTCTACGCGACGCTCGTCGTGTCGAACGCGACCGACCAGGCCCTGCTGGCCGGCCCGGTCGAGGTCACCGCCGGAGACGACTTCCTGGTGACCGCCGCGCTGCCCACGCTCGCCCCCGGTGGGGTCTGCCGGGTGGGGCTCGGTCCGGCCGAGGGCGTCCGGGTCACCCGGCGTACGCACCTGCGTGAGTCGACGGCGGGCATGCGCAACCAGACGACCGTGCTCGACCACCGTGTCCACATCGAGCTGGCCAACCGGCTCGCCGGGCCGGTCACCGTCGAGGTCCGCGAGCGGGTCCCGGTCACCTCGGACTCGGACGTCCGCGTCGAGGAGCGGGCCGACTGGACGGCCCCCCGCGACGGCGCCGGACCGGACCACCACGCGCCCGGCACCCGCCTGTGGCGGGTGGAGCTGCCCGCGGGCGGCACCGCCGCCCTCGAAGGCGGCTACGAGATCCGCATCCCCTCCGGCAAGTCCCTGGCCGGCGGCAACCGCAGGAGCTGACCCACCCCATGTCCACGGCCATGCCCACGGCACCGCAGCCGATCCCCCTCCCCGTCACCGCCGTCACCTGCCTGGAGGACCGTGCCCAGGTCGAGCGCACGGCCGTCCTGGACCTGGCGGCCGGCGTCCAGCGGCTGCGTCTCGGGCCCGTCAGCGCGCTGGCCGTCGACCGCACCCTCCAGGCGGAGCTGACCGCCGACCACCCGGCGACCGTGCTCGACGTGCGGATCGTCCGCGCCTGGCGGCCGCGCGGGCCTCGCCCCACCGACGAGGACTCCACCCTGCGCCACCACACGGTCCGTCTGGAGGACGAGCGGCTCGCACTGGAGCAGCGGCGTGACCGGCTGCGGACGCGCCTCGACACACTCGGCCGCCTCGCGGCCGACCTGCTGCGGGAGATCGGCGAGGGCGCCGGCACCGGCGAGGACGAAGGGCCCCGCTGGACCCGCGAACTGGACCGGGTCGACGACGAACGTGACTCCTGCGCCGAGCTGTTGCGTGCCGCGGAAGCCCGTCTGGCCGACCTCACCGCGGAACTCGACGCCGCGCGCGAGGCCTTGGACCTCGCCGAGGACGAACCGGCCGAGCTGACCGGCCACATCGAGCTCACCGTCGAGGCCTCGGCCGCCGGACCGGCCGCACTGCGCCTGACCCATCTCACCCCCTGTGCGCTGTGGCGGCCCGCCTACCGCGCCGTGCTCGACGGGGACGCCGTCACGCTGGAGACCGAGGCGATGGTCTGGCAGCGCACGGGCGAGGACTGGTCCGGCGTACGGCTGACGCTGTCGACGGCGCGCTCGGCGCTGGCCACCGATCCGCCGCGGCTCGGCGAGGACCGGCTGGTCCTCCAGGACCGGCCGGCCGCCGAGCGCCGCACCATCGACGTGGAGCTGCGGGAGGAGGAGATCTCGGACCTCGGCCCGGCGCCGGTGGTCGGTCTGCCGGGGGTGGACGACGGAGGCGAGGTACGGGTGCTGCGCTCCCCCGCGCCGGTGTCGGTGCCCTCGGACGGCCGTGCCCACCGGGTACCGCTCTCCGTCTTCACCGCCCCCGCGAGCAGCGAGTACGCGTCCGCTCCCGAGCTGTCCCCGCTGGTCACCCAGGTGGTGCGGTTCGACAACGCGGCCGGTCACGCTCTGCTCGCCGGCCCGGTCGACCTGCTGCGGGGCAGCGGGTTCACCGGGCGCGGCACGCTGGACTTCACGGCCCCGGGCGCTCCCGTCGAACTCGCCTACGGCAGCCGTGACGACCTGCGGGTCGTCCGGGACGCCGAGGAGTCCCGTGACACGGCCTCGCTCACCCAGCGGACCGTGGTGACCCGGACCGTACGGCTCCATGTGTCGCGGTTCTCCGCCCCGGGCGAGCGGGACGAGAGGACGGTCGTCCTGCGCGAGCGGATCCCGGTCTCGGAGGTCTCGGCGGTGCAGGTGCGCCTGCGTGAGGAGGCCTGCTCCCCCGCACCCGACCTGCTCGACTCCGACGGTGTCGCGCACTGGAAGCTGGCCCTCGCACCGGGCAGCCGGCGCTCGGTCACCCTGGTCTACGAGGTGACGGCGAGCGCCAAGGTGGCGGGGATCTGACGGCGGACGGGGCCGCGCTCATGACCGCGCGGTCCGCTCCTCGGGGGCGGCGGGGCTGAACTCGTGTGCGACCGGGTGCGCTTCGATTCCGCGCACGCTGCCAGGCCCATCGGCGGTGGTCGCATGGGTCGTTGGGACGTCTGGTGTACATCTCCCGGAGCACGGGGGGCGGGAGCACAGTCTCGACGAGTGGCGCACGCTGCTGACCGCGTGCGGATTCCGCCTCACCCTGGCGGAAGAGGTGATCCCTCCGCGTGGTTCCTGGGGGCGGCCCCGGTGTGAGCCGTGGCCGCCCTCGCCGCCGGTGCGGTGTCAGCGGCCCTTGCGGACGCGTGCCGCCGCGCGGGCCTCCGCCGTCTTGCGGGCCTCGGCGGCCTTGCGGGACTCCTTGGCGCGGCCGGGGCGGGTGCCGAGGCCGCGGAAGGGGGCGTTGCCGCCGTCGGACTTGGTCCCGGCCGGCGGACGCTTCGCCCCGGTGATGGCGGTCAGCGTCTGCTCACCGGAGCGCACCTGCGTGATCGTGGGCCGGATCCCGGCCTCGGTCATCATCCGGTTGACCTCGCGCCGCTGCTGGGGTGTGACCAGCGTGACCACCCGCCCGGACTCGCCGGCGCGCGCGGTGCGCCCGCCCCGGTGCAGGTAGTCCTTGGCGTCGGCCGGCGGGTCGACGTTGACGACCAGGTCGAGCGCGTCGATGTGGATGCCCCGCGCGGCGACGTTGGTGGCCACCAGGACGGTGATCCCGCCCTCCTTGAACTGGGCGAGCGTGTGGGTGCGCTGGGGCTGGGACTTTCCGCTGTGCAGGGCGGCGGCGCGGACGCCGCTGGCCCGCAGCTGACGGGTGAACTGGTCGACACCGGCCTTGGTGTCCAGGAACATCAGCACCCGGCCGTCCCGCGCGGCGATCTCGGTGGCGGTCGCGTACTTGTCGGCGGCGTGGATGTTCAGCACATGGTGCTCCATCGTGGCGACCGAGCCCGTCACCCGGTCGACCGACACGGTGACCGGCTCGTGCAGGTGGTCCCGCACCAGCTGGTCGACGTTGCGGTCGAGCGTGGCCGAGAACAGGAGCCGCTGCCCGTCGGAGGGGATCTGCTCCAGGAGGTCCGTGACCTGGGGCAGGAACCCGAGGTCGCACATCTGGTCGGCCTCGTCCAGCACGGTGATCCGCACGTGGTTCAGCAGGCAGTCGCGGCGGGAGACGAGGTCGGTCAGTCGTCCCGGGGTGGCGACGACGACTTCGGCACCCGCGCGCAGCGCCGCCTGCTGCCGGTTGATGGAGAGCCCGCCCACCGCGGTGGCGAGGCGTACCCTGAGCGCCTGCGCGTAGGGCTCCAGGGCGTCGGTCACCTGCTGGGCGAGTTCCCGGGTCGGCACCAGGACCAGAGCGAGCGGCCGCTTCGACTCCGCGCGCAGCCCCGACGTCCGTACGAGCAGGGCCAGGCCGAACGCCAGCGTCTTGCCGGAGCCGGTCCGCGCCCGGCCGAGGACGTCGCGGCCCGCCAGCGCGTTGGGCAGGGTCGCCGCCTGGATCGGGAAGGGGTCCTTCACCCCCAGGCCGTTCATCGTCTCCACCAGCGCCGGGGGCAGCCCGAGGGCGTCGAAGGACGGGGCCGGCGGCAGGCCCTCGGACGGGTTCCGCGGGCTCGGGGCATCGGTCCGGGGGGCGAGCGCGGGGTCCGGCTGCTTCGCGTCCATGGGGAGCCTTTCTGGTCGGGTCTCCGGAACGCGCCGGGGCCCGTACCCCTCGGTACGGGCCCCGGCGGTGTCGAAGCGTGCCCCCATTTTACCAGGGAGCACCCGGACGGCCGTGCGCTCCGGGGGCCGGCCGGTGCCGTCGCCGCCGCACTCCGGGCAATCGCCCACGCGAGTGACGGCGCCGACTCCCCACCCTCCCGGGTGAATCGAACGGCCGCACAGGGGACCGTGTCCCCGGCCCCCCTTGCCCGGTCGGCGCGCACCTCGAACTTGCTGTCGAAGAGTCGCCCCCTCCGGCCCGTGTCGCCTCCTTGAGCAGCGACGTTCTCCGGTTGCCTTGCCCGCTCGACCTCAACCGGGAGGACCCGTGTATCCCCTGTCCGTGCTCAGCGCGCTCCGTCCCACGTTCGAACATCTCCGGGTGCCCGACCCCGTGGCGGAGCCGGCCGCCTTCCGGCGTCCTGTTGACGTACGCCGCGCCCTGTTCGCCTCCGCGGCACGCCCGTCATCGAGGTGGGGCGCATGACGCGGCCGCTGACCGGTGAGCCGCACGGCGCCTCCGACGGCCGCCCGCCCGCGGCCGTTCCCGGTGCCCGGCAGGCGCCCGTCCAGCCGTCACCGCCGCCGGAGCTCGACTTCAAGGGCCGACGGCATCGGCTGGCCATGGAGGACGCCACCCTGTGGGAGATGGCGCGGCGCATCCCCCGGGCGCTGGCACAGACCGCCCGGCTGGCGTGGTCCGTGGACCGCCGTATGGTGATCGCCATCCTGGTGTGCCAACTGCTGTCCGGGATCGGCACCTTCGTCATGCTGACCTCCGTCTCCCGCGCCCTGGGGCCGCTGCTCGCCGCCGAGGATCCGCGTTCCGGCCTGGAGGCGGCCCTGCCGGCCCTCGCGGTCGCGGTCGTGGCCATGGCCGGGGGGTCCGCCGCGTGGATCCTGGCGGACTGGGCCACCCGTCGGCTGAACCCGCAGATCGCGGCCGCCGCCGACCTGACCATGATCGACCTGCATATGCGGGTCGAGCTGTCCGCCTACGACGAGGAAGGGTTCAAGGACGCGAGCCAGGCCGCCGAGATCGGCTCCATGCGCGCCGTCGACCTGGCCGACGACGCCAAGACCCTGACCCAGGGCCTCGTCCAGCTCGTCTCCGCGGCAAGCGTCCTGACGAGCCTGCATCCGCTGCTGCTCGCCGTCCTGGTGCTGTCCGTCGTCCCGCGCGGCATGGGCGGTGTCATCGCCGCGCGGATCGACTACCGCACGCACGACCGCACGATCTCCGCCCGCAACGTACGGTCGATGATGCGATGGTGGCTCACCACCCCCGAGCTGGCCGACGAGCTCCGGGCCAACACCATGCGCCCGTACCTGCACTACTGGTACCGCGCGATGTGCGACCGGGTCGTCGGGCGTGAACTCGAAGGATCGCGGCCCTACTTGCTGGTGACGCTGCTCGCCGCCTCGCTCGCCGGCGCCTTCACGGTGGGCATGTGGGCCGCACTGGCGGGCCTGGTCCTGGCCGGGGCGATGAGCACGGCCGTCGCCGGAACCGCGATCGTCGCCTCCCAGAGCTGCGGGCGCGCCCTGAACGGCATCGTCCGCTATTCGGCGGTCATGTTCCACCACGGCCTCTATCTCCACGACTACTACACCTTCATCGGCGCCTACCGGTCCCAGGCCGTCGACCGCGGCGGCGCTCGGGCCGCGGCCCCGCGCGAGGTGACCCTGGAGGACGTGTCGTACACCTACCCCGGCAAGGACGGACCGGCCCTCGCATCCGTCTCCCTCACGCTCCACCGCGGCACGGTGGTCGCGCTCGTGGGCGAGAACGGGGCCGGGAAGTCCACCCTCGTCCGGCTGCTCGCCGGCCTGACCGTGGCGAGCGGCGGACGAGTGCTGTGGGACGGGACCGACCTCGCCACCGCGCACGCCGAATCGGTCTGGCGTCATGTCGGTCTCGTGCCGCAGCGGCACGGCCGCTGGCCCCTGGCCGCGCGGGAGAACATCACGCTGGGCCAGCCCCGTGAGCACGGCGACGAGCAGATCTGGGAAGCGGCCGAGCGCGTCGGGATGGGCGAGGTCTTCCGCGACCTTCCCGATCAGCTCGACACGCTGCTCGCGCGGTCGGTGTGGGGCGGGCACGAGCTGTCCGGCGGACAGTGGCAGCGCACCGCCTGCGCCCGGGCCCTGTACCGGCGGCCGGCCGTCCTCGTCCTCGACGAGCCGACCAGCGAGATGGACCCCCGCGGCGAACACCGGATCTTCCACCAGCTCCGGCAGCACAAGGACGACCGGATCACCGTGATCGTGACCCATCGCCTCGACAATGTGCGCCTCGCGGACTGGATCATCGCCCTGGACAAGGGCCGCATCCGCGAGCAGGGCACGTTCGACGAGCTGATCGCCACCGAGGGCAGTCTCGTCGGCGAGCTCTACGCCCTGGCCCAGGACCGCTGACCGGTGCGGAGGGGGCACCGCGGCACGCCCCCTCCGCGCCCCGCACATCAACGACTGCTTCTTTCAGCCAGATTCAGACTCCATGGAAAATCCAGAATCTGGGCTGTGCGCACACATTTTCATCACATGAGATACCTTCTCCTTCGAACGTGATCTAGCAGGGGGCTCGTTCAGTTGTCTATGGGTGCGCATATCCGACATGCGCGCACGGTCATGACGCTCCCCCGACCGGCCCATGGGAAATGTGCACCCGTGAAAATGTGGCGAGAAGACGCCCAACCAGACCAGCGTCCCGCTCCATCAGTGACCTGGCAGATCCCTGTCGCGGATCCGCTCCGGGACGTGGAGCCGGAGCACAGTCACGATCCGGGCGAGGTGACGGTCCAGCTCGACGTCGTGACGGTCGGGGCCGCCGTGGACGCCGCGAACCGGCTCCGGGGGAACACCGCCGCCGACCGCTCCGCCGCCGACAAGCCGGTGTTCGTGGACGAGACGGGGCGCCGCAGCCGACGGTTGCGGCGCATCGGCATCGGCGTGGGCACCGTCTGCGCGCTCTACGCGGGCGTGATCGTCGCCACGCTCGTGTCGGGCCATTCCGACGCGCCGTGGCTCCCGGTCCCGGGGCAGCAGGAGGAGGCCCCGGCCGCCGAGGTCCAGGTCCCCACCGGGCCGACGGAGTCCGCCGCCGCGACCGAGCCGGGTGCCACCCCGGCCGCGGACGCCTCGGCGGGCGGCACCGCCTCGGCCCGGTCGACGAGCGGGACCTCGGTGCCCAGTCTGTCGGCCGGCGCGGTGGACACCGGCGCCTCCTCCGACGCCGAGCCCTCGGCGACCCGTACCGCCGCTCCCGCGGACACCGAGCAGACGACCGGGGCGACCGAGACCGCCCAGTCCCCCACCCGGTCGCCGGCCGCCGAGGCCTCGACGGACCCGGGATCCGAGTCCTCGCCGTCCGCCTCCCCGGCCGACGGCGGCTCGGACTCCGGCGGAACCGTCACGGACTCCGGCCTGTGATCCCCCGCCCCTGAACACAGCCGCTCCCCGCCGCCACCCCCAGCAGAATCGTTCCCTCTCTCCTCCCCGGAGCACACCGCCCGATGCGCCCCTTCTCCCGCCGTCGCAGACCCGCCGCGCCGGACACCCCGGCGTCCAGACGCCGCGTTCCCATGCGGCTGCTGCTGCCCGTCCTGCTGCTCACCGCCCTCGTCGCGATGCTGATGCTGCGGGGCTACGTCCACAGCGAGATCCTCGCCGACCACCGCATCCGCCCCGAGGCGGCGTCGGACAAGGTGCCGGAGGAGATCATCGACGGCGGCCCCGTGATCGACACCCGCAACGGCGGCACCAGCTCCCTGAAGGTCCCGGACCACCGGCTCGTCCTCACCTTCGACGACGGCCCCGACCCGAAGTGGACGCCGAAGGTCCTCGACGTCCTGAAGAAGCACGACGCGCACGCCGTCTTCTTCATCACCGGCACCATGGCCTCCCGCTACCCCGACCTGGTGAAGCGGATGGTGGACGAGGGTCACGAGATCGGGCTGCACACCTTCAACCACCCCGACCTCTCCTACCAGTCGAAGAAGCGCATCGACTGGGAGCTGACCCAGAACCAGCTCGCCCTGGGCGGCGCGGCCGGGATCCGCACCTCGCTGTTCCGGCCGCCGTACTCCTCGTTCGCCGACGCCATGGACAACAAGTCGTGGCCGGTGACCCAGTACATCGGCAGCCGCGGCTACATCACGGTCGTCAACAACACCGACAGCGAGGACTGGCGCAAGCCGGGCGTCGACGAGATCATCCGGCGCGCCACCCCGCACGGCGGCAAGGGCGCCATCGTCCTGATGCACGACTCCGGCGGCGACCGCCACCAGACGGTGCAGGCCCTGGACCGGTTCCTGCCGACGCTCAAGGCCGAGGGCTACAGCTTCGACAACCTCACGGAGGCGCTCGGCGCGCCCAGCGCCCACACCCCCGTCACCGGCCTCGACCTGTGGAAGGGCGTGGCGTGGATCTTCCTGGTCCAGGCCTCGGAGGGGATCACCGGTGTGCTGGTGGCCGGGCTGGCCGTGGTCGGCACCCTGGTCATCGGCCGCTTCCTGCTGATGCTGCTCCTGTCCGCGGCACACGCCCGCAGGGTCCGCCGCCGGGGCTTCACCTGGGGTCCGAACGCGCCCGTCACGGAACCGGTGTCGGTGCTCGTGCCCGCGTACAACGAGGCCAAGTGCATCGAGAACACCGTGCGCTCCCTGATGACGAGCGACCATCCGATCGAGATCATCGTGATCGACGACGGGTCGACGGACGGCACGGCCCGGATCGTGGAGGCCATGGGTCTGCCCGGTGTGCGGGTCGTGCGGCAGCTCAACGCGGGCAAGCCCGCCGCCCTCAACCGCGGAATCGCCAACGCGCGGTACGACCTGATCGTGATGATGGACGGCGACACCGTCTTCGAACCGGCCACCGTCGGTGAACTCGTCCAGCCCTTCGCCGACCCCACCGTGGGTGCCGTCGCCGGCAACGCCAAGGTCGGCAACAAGGACACCCTCATCGGCGCCTGGCAGCACATCGAGTACGTGATGGGCTTCAACCTCGACCGCCGCATGTACGACGTCCTGCGCTGCATGCCCACCATCCCCGGCGCCGTCGGAGCCTTCCGCAGGTCGGCGCTGGAGCGGGTCGGCGGGATGAGCGACGACACCCTCGCCGAGGACACCGACATCACCATGGCGCTCCACCGCGACGGCTGGAAGGTCGTCTACGCCGAGAAGGCCCGGGCCTGGACCGAGGCCCCGGAGTCCGTGCAGCAGCTGTGGTCGCAGCGCTACCGCTGGTCGTACGGCACCATGCAGGCGATCTGGAAGCACCGGCGCGCCGTCGTCGAGAAGGGCCCCTCCGGCCGCTTCGGACGCGTCGGGCTGCCGCTCGTCTCCCTCTTCATGGTCGTCGCCCCGCTCCTCGCCCCCCTCATCGATGTCTTCCTGCTCTACGGGGTGGTGTTCGGCCCGACCCAGAAGACCCTGGTGGCCTGGCTCGGCGTGCTCGCCGTGCAGGCCGTGTGCGCGGCGTACGCGTTCCGGCTGGACCGCGAACGGATGACCCACCTGCTCTCGCTGCCGCTCCAGCAGATCCTCTACCGCCAGCTCATGTACGTCGTCCTGCTCCAGTCCTGGATCACCGCCCTCACCGGCGGCCGGCTGCGCTGGCAGAAGCTGCGCCGCACCGGCGTCGTCGGGGCGCCCGGCGGAAGCGGCCACCCCCTCACCGATCGGAGCCCCGCCGTATGAACCCCGGACCGACGGCCGGCGCAGGCCTCCGTGCCGACGACCGCACCCCGCCCCCCGCGGGCGACGAGCGGCCGTCCGGCCGGCCCTCCGGCCGGGACCGCTATCTCGACCTGCTGCGCTCCATCGCCCTGGTCCGCGTGGTCGTGTACCACCTGTTCGGCTGGGCCTGGCTGACCATCCTGTTCCCCTCGATGGGCGTCATGTTCGCGCTCGCGGGCTCGCTCATGGCGCGCTCCCTGAGCCGTCCGGCGCTCGGGGTGATCCGGGGCCGGCTGCGCCGGCTGCTGCCGCCGATGTGGCTGTTCGGCGCGGTGATGCTGACGATGATGTTCGCGGCGGGCTGGAACCCCCTCAAGGACCCCGACCACGGCGGCGTCTGGGGGGTCGTGGAGCTGTTCGACTACGTCGTGCCGATCGGCGCCCCGCCGTTCCCGTGGCAGCTGGGCTCCAAGTCGGGCCTCCTGGAGGAGACCTGGGCCGTCCAGGCGGCGGGCGTCCTGTGGTACCTGCGGGCCTACCTGTGGTTCGTGATCGCCTCCCCGCTGCTGCTGTGGGCGTTCCGGCGGGCCCCGTGGGCGACGGTGCTCGCCCCGCTCGCCCTGACCGCGGTGGTGGGCACGGGTCTCGTCCCGATCCCCGGCGAGACCGGCAACGCCGTCAGCGACTTCGGCGTGTACGGCGCCTGCTGGGTGCTCGGTTTCGCGCACCACGACGGGGTGCTGGCCCGGATCCCGCGCTATCTGGCCGTGTCGGTGTCGGCCCTGGTGATGGCGTTCGGCCTGTGGTGGGCCTCGGGCCATCTCGGGCCCGACGGCTGGGATTTGAACGACATCCCGCTGGCTCAGGCCTGCTGGTCCTTCGGGTTCGTGGTGATCCTCCTCCAGTACTCGCCGTCCTGGCAGGAGCTGCCCGGCCGGCTGCGCCGGTGGGATCCGCTGGTGACGCTCTCCAACAACCGTGCCGTGACGATCTACCTCTGGCACAACCTCCTGATCATGGCGACCGTCCCGATCATCGACCTCGCCTACGACCTGCCCTTCCTGCAGAGCGACGGCGCGGTGGCGGCGCTCGACTCGTCGTACAACATCCTGATGTTCCTGCTGGTCTGGCCGCTCATCGGTCTGATGATCGTGGGCGCGGGCTGGGCGGAGGACCTGGCCGCCAAGCGCCGCCCGCGGCTGTGGCCCGACGGCAGGAGCAAGGGGGGCACCCGCAGACTCGCGCGCTGAGGCCGGGGCCTGCGGCTCCGACGCGGGTCGGCCGCAGGGGTGGGAAACCGGCGGCGGCTCCGTCACAGTGGACGTGGTCGGTCGAGGGGGACCACGGCGGGGAGGAAGACCGATGACGGAGCCCGAGTTGTTCGCGCTGTCGGCCGTCGTGGTGCGGCAGCCGAAGCGTTCGGGGTGGCGCAGATACAAGGGCCCCGACCTGGCCGTGTCCACCGTGGAGGGGACACCGCTCGCCGAGGTGATCAACACCGACGACACGGACTTCCTCCTGGCCCGCCTCTCGGGCGCGTTCATCCTCCGCGTGGAGCGGCACGTCGGGCTCGCCCCCTGGACCCCGGTGCGGTTCCGGTTTCTCGACGCGGAGGGCCGGGAGGTCGGCCGCGCCCGTGCCTCCGGGCTGGTCAAGACCCGGCAGCTGAGCTTCCGGACGGATCGGAGCCGCCCGCTCTTCCTGACGCGGACGGCCCTCGTCGGGATCGAATGGCGGCTCACGGAGACCGATCCGCTGCCGAACGGGGAGCCGGAGAGCCTCGGCCGTGTCACGGTGAGCACCGTCGACCGGTGGCTGGGGTTGCAGCAGTACGTCGTCGAGACGACCCCCCACCTGGACACCTCCGAGCGGCAGACCTTCCTCGCCATGGTCGTCTGCCTGCATCTGCTCCGTCGGCCCCCGGGCGAAGGCTCCGCTCCCGGCTGAGATGTCGGGCAACCCTGTGATCACCTCATGAGTCACACACGTGTCACCTGTTTCTTTCCCATGGTCCGGAAGGGGCCGCACTCTCTGTGATGACTCGTACTCGGCTGACCGCGCTCGCCGCGACGGCCGCTCTCGCCGCCACCGGCGGCCTGTTCACCGCCACCCCGGCCGCCGCGGCCGTCACCTGTGCCTCTCCCCTCTGGAAGGCGCAGTACTTCGGCAACTCCACCTTCAGCGGTACGCCGAAGCTGACCGCCTGCGACTCCGCCGTCGCCGAGGACTACGGGTACGGCGACCCGGCCGGCGTCACCCTGCCCAGGGACAACTTCTCCGTCCGCTGGTCCCTCACCCGGGACTTCGGCTCCGGCGGTCCCTTCCGGCTCTCCGCCGCCACGCAGGACGGCATGCGCGTGTACGTCGACGGGGTGCGGAAGATCGACCTGTGGAGGAACGTCTCCACGACCGCCCGCAGGACCGTCGACCTGGCCGTCCCGGCCGGCAAGCACACGCTCCGTGTGGACTACGTCGCCTGGACCGGTGCCGCCCGCGCCGCGTTCACGTACGCCCCTCGCACCGAGGCCGCCGTCGACACGGTCAAGCCGCTGGCCCCGACCGGCCTGACCGCCGCGTACGACGGGGGCACCACGAAGACGACCTTGCGCTGGAGCGCGAACAAGGAGATGGACCTCGCCGGTTACCGCGTGTACCGACGGCTGGGCACCACGTCGTGGGCGAAGGTCAGCGGTGCGTCGCCGCTCACCTCCCGCTCGTTCGTGGACGCGACGCCCGCCACGGGCCAGACCTTCCTGTACGAGGTCCGCGCGGTCGACAAGGCGGGCCGCGAGTCGACCGGCAGCCTCGACACCACCGCGGCGACGGTGGACCGCACGGGCCCGGCCGCGCCGACCGGTCTCACGGTCGTCGGCGACGCGTGGTGGGCCACCCTGGCCTGGCAGCAGGTCGCCGACGCCACGGCGTACGAGGTGTCCGCCTCCTCCGCGCCGGGCGGCCCGTTCGCGCTGCTCGGCACGACGAGCACGACGTCGTACCGCACCGACGCCCCCGAGAACACGGCCCGTTACTACCGCGTCCGCGCCCTCGACGCGCTCGGCAACCCCGGCGCGTACGCCACGGTCACCGGCGACGGCGTCGACCGTACGCCGCCGAAGTCCCCGACCGATCTCGGCTCCGTCGTCGACGTCGGCGACACCGAGGTGTACTGGAATCAGCCCGACGGCTTCTACGAGGACTTCGACAACGGCGGGACGTACCACGTCTACCGCTCACCCGGCACCGCCCTCGACCCGGCCGCGCTCACCCGCGTCACCTGCGCCGAGCAGAGCGACGAGACCAGCACCGGCGGCATCTGCCACGACCTGGACATGCCCGAGGGCGCGTATGTGACGTACGCGGTCGCGGCGGTGGACCCGGCCGGCAACGAGTCGGCACTGTCCGCCCCGCTCGTCGTCCGCACCGGCGACCGTGTCGCGCCCGGCCCCGTCACCGGTGTGCGGGCCACCCCGCGCGCCGACGGCGTGCTGGTGAGCTGGGCGGCCTCGACCGAGGACGATCTGGCGCGCTACATGGCCTGGACCGGCGTGCGTCAGGCCGACGGCACGGTCAAGTGGCTCGGCTCCACCGCCTGCCGCGAAGGCACCAGCGACCCATGGGCCGTCCTGTGCGGCGATCTGCCGGACGGCGAGACGAACGTGTACGCGGTCGTCGCCAGGGACCGCTGGGGCAACGCCCTCTCGCCGAACGACCCGAAGGTCACGCTCGTCGAGGCCACCGAGCTGGACGTCCGGCCGGAGGTGACGGTCGTCCGGGACTGGGACCTCGGCCCCGTGGGGTACGGCACCGTGATCGGCGGGCCGGCCGAGGACGGGCCGTCCATCAACTGGCGGTGTGACAAGACCGTCGAGTGCGAGGGCGTGGCCGGTTACCGGGTCAGCCGGTGGAACGCGGCCACGAAGGCGTACGAGCCGCTGCACACGGGACTGCTGCCGGCCCAGACCCGCACCTACACGGACACCACCGCCGCGCGCGGGACCACGCACTTCTACACGCTCCAGGCGGTGCGCGCCGACGGCGGCGTGGCCGGTACGCATGTGTGGAACTGCGTCTTCCAGGACCGCGTCTAGCCCTGCGGCGCGGTCGGGACGCGAGGTCCTGGGGCGGGAAGTGCCGCTCCAGGACCGCAGCGTGAGAACTCCGGCGGCACCCGGTCGGTGTAGGCGCGTCAGCCTGTTCGCCGCACTCGCGCATGTCCTCCACCACCGCACCGGACACCGGGCTGACCTGTGCACATGCCCGTGCGGCGGCGGCACGTACGCCTGCCCGGGCGAGGGGCGGGCGAGGGGCGGGGCGATCCGTCCGGTTGCGGATCTGACGCAGCGTCGGTTGCCTCGTCAGTGGCGCACACAGGCGCCGCACCGACAGGCCGCAAGCCGAGCAGTTGGAGGATTCTCGTGGGCATCACACGTGTGGGTATCGGTATCGGCCTGACGGCCGGTGTCCTGGCTCTGCAGATTCCGGTCGCCGCCGCAGCCGATGACTCCGGTCTCGACATCCGTCAGAGCGCCCACGGCTCCAAGGTCACCGTCAGCACCACCGCCTGCGGCGCGGAGACGTACGGCAAGGGCGAGTCGGAGCTGGCAGGAGCGTTCCACCTCTTCGCCGGCGAGAGCAAGGGCGTGCTCACCGGCGAGTTCACGCTGCCGGAAGGGTCGTCGGCCGACACCGACACCGTCACCGTCAAGTGCCCGCCGCGGATCAAGATCACGGACACCTACCAGATCGCCGCACGCGAACCCGACGGTGCCGTCGAGGCCGGTTTCGGGCCGAGCGGCAACACGGCTCCGCAGCTCGCCCTCGGGGCGGCGCTGGTCGCCGCGGCCGCGGCCGGGGGGCTGGTGAGGATGCGTCACCGCGCGAGCCGTAACACTAACTGACGGCCCGTGATCCTCGCGGCTCCCCGGACCACCCTGCCCGTCCGGGGAGCCGCGAGGATCCGATCGACGTACCCCCTTCCCCACTTCCGACTCGAGGCGAACCCGACCGCGATGGCCTCCAGGCGCACCACCCACCCGTCGTCCTCCCGTTCCTCCTCCCGCACCTCCTCCCGTCCTTCCTCCCGCTCCTCCTCGTTCGTCCCGTCCGTCGGACTTCTGCTGTGGACGCTCGTGGCAGGTGCCGTGCTGGTGGTCGGCGCGCTGCACTACGAGCAGCCGCCGCAGCCCTCGGCGGACCAGGCCTTCCCGCCGCTGCCGGGCCCCGCCGCCCACCGGACCGTCCCCGCGGCGGAGCCCGTGGTCTCCCCGCTCCCGCCCGCGGAACCCCTCCGGCTCCGGATCCCGTTCATCGACGTGAACGTCCCTCTCGCCAAGTTGCACCTCAACGCGGCCGGGGCGCTCGATCCTCCGCCCGCGGACGATCCCCGGCTCGCGGGCTGGTACAGCGAGGGCACGACTCCGGGATCCGTCGGCACGGCCGTCACCGCGGGCCATGTGGACCAGCGCACGGGCAGACCCGGCGTCTTCTTCGGACTCGGCGTCCTCACCAAGGGCAAGGTGATCGAGATCGACCGGGTGGACCGGCGCACCGCCGTGTTCACCGTCGAGGCCGTCGAGGTGTACGACAAGGCGCACTTCCCCAGCAGGATGGTGTACGGCAGCTCCGGGCGGGCCGACCTACGGGTGATCACCTGCGGGGGCGGCTACAGCAAGGCGACGGGATACCGGGGCAACGTCGTCGTGTACGCGACGCTCGTCGCGGTCAGATGAGGCCGGTGAGGTCTTCGTGGCCCGCGAGCCATGTCCCTCTGGTGGACGCCTACCTCACCGTGCGGGGCCTCGATCGCACCGGCGCCCGGGCTGCTCGCAGAGCGGGCAGTGGCGGCCGGCCTGATCGCCAAGCCCTGGGTGAAGACGTCCCACCCACATCCGCCGCCCCCGCCCCTGACTGCGCTCTCCCCCGAACCCCCGAACCCCCGATCTCCCCGGCCGGCAGCCCGGTCGGCCGAGGGGGCCACGCGCGTACCGCCGACGGCACCGCCGTCCTGCCCTCCGCCACGGACGTCGTACGCCGGACCCTGGACTCCTCCCGGTAGCCCCCGCTAGAGGTCGAGGACCGCCCGCAGCGCGTTGTCGACGAGTTCCTGCTGTTCGGGGCCGATGGAACCGTGCAGGGTGCCGGACTCGAAGCGCAGGGCGGAGAGCTGGAGGAGATTGACGGCGACGAGCGAGGCGTCGACCGGAGTGGTCAGATGCACGCTCATCGCGGTGTCGGGGTGCTGCGCCGGAGCGTGGAGCACCAGGACCACGACGGCTCCGTAGGCCTCGGCGAGCCCGTCGAGGCTGACCACGAGAACCGTGCGCGTGCCCTTGCCGGTGTCGACGTCCCAGACGTCGCCCTTGCGGATGGTCACAGGGCGTCGCCCTCGCCCGCGAGGTCGAGGGGGGCGAGCGTGGCGAGCTTGCGTGCGGCATCGAGCGTCATCTGTCGGCGCACGGCGCGCAGGATGTAGTCGTTGAGGGAGGGGGCGCCCGCCGCGGCGTCGCGCAGCGGCTTGTCCATGGCGTCGGGGATACGCAGCGTGATGGCAGTCATGACACCAAATCTAGTGGCAAGAGTGCCGTCAGGGAAGTCCGGCTTCGCTCCTTCGCTCGAGCCGGCGGAGCCCAGGGGTCGGCGGCCCGGACGCCGCCGCCCGGCGCCAGGCTCCGGGCGCCACGGCATGGGTGCGTTTGAACGCCCGGCTGAACGCCTCCTCGGAGTCGTAGCCGACCCGACGGGCGACGGCGCCGACCGAGTGCCCCGTGGTGGCGAGCAGGTCCTCGGCCAGGTGCATCCGCCAGTCGGCCAGGTAGCGGATCGGGGAGCGCCCGAGTATCCGGCGGAATCGCTCGTCCAGCGCCGACCGGGAGACCGCGGCCGTGTCGGCGAGCCGCTGGACGGTCCAGTGGCGGTCCGGCGCGGCGTGCATGCGGGCCAGCACCGGCGCGAGGACCGGGTCCGCGAGCGCGGCCAGCCACCCGGTGTCGATCGCCGGCGCGGTGGCCAGGTGCAGTCGGAGGGTCTCCAGCAGCACCAGCTCGGGCAGCCTCGTCGCCGTCCGGTCGGTGGCCGGTGCCGGGGAACCGGACGCCAGGGCGTAGTCGATGCTGGACCGGATCCAGGTCGCCGCCGGTCCCTCGGGCGGGCGCACCACGAAGAGGGGCGGCAGCGCCTGGAGAGCGGGGTCGAACAGGGGATGGTCGCTGTGCAGGTAGCCGCACACGATGTCGGTACGTCCACCGCCCGCGCCGTGCCGGAGCACCGGCAGGGTCCGCCAGGGCGGTGGATCGAGCAGGTCGAGGATGGGCACCTCCTCGGCCGTCTCGGCCCCGCCCATCGCATGCCGCTCGCCGTAGGGCACCACCACGACGTCGCCCTCACGGGCCCACCGGGGCTCGCCCTCCCGGGCCCGGGCCCAGCACGTCCCACCGGAGACGATGTGGAAGACGATCAGGCGCCCGGCGCCCGGCCGCAGGATCCGGACCAGCTGTTCGGGCGCCGGTGAGCGGTACGCCCATCCCTCGGTGAACTCGGCCCGGAAGAAGAGCGCTCCGTCGAGCCGCAGCCCCTGAAGAGCCGTGTCAAGGGTGGTCGGCGCCGCCGCGGGCGGTGTCCCCGCCCTGCCGGAGCCGACCCCGGGGTCCCGGCCAGGTGCCCCGGTCGTGCGGTCATGGCCCTTCGCGTGGAACCCCACGACCATCAAGTGTGGCACCACCAGAGGTGCCCGCCACAGGAAGGAAAACGGCCATGGCGCTCTATCTCGACGTCCACACGATCAGCGGCGGCGTCAGCGCGCAGGACGCGGCACAGGCTCACCGGGCGGACCTGGAGACGCAGGACAGGTTCGGGGTCCGCTACCTGAGGTACTGGGTGAACGAACCGGAGGGAAAGGTCTTCTGCCTCGTGGAGGCACCGTCGGCGGAGGCCGCCACCGCCGTGCACCGGGAGGCGCACGGGCTGACCGCCGAGGACATCTTCCCGGTCGAGGAGGGCGACTGAGCGGCGGGGCGACGCGCGGGCCGGCCGGGCTGATGACCGGGTCACCCGGCCCGCGGCCGTCCCTCCGGACGGCGCCGTACGGCACCCGAGCCGCGCCTCACGGCCGACAAGCCGCGCCGTACGGCACACTCCCCCTGCTGCCGCGCCCGCCTCACGCGTGTCGCGCGTCCAGTGCCCGCAGCCCCGCGTTGACCAGCATCCTGACGGCGACGGTCGCCGCGGCCGTGGTCAGCGACGTCCACGACGGTGCCGCCGCCAGCCGGATCAGGCCCGCCGCCACGAGGAAGTCGGTCAGCAGAGCGACCGTAGGCTGGACGCGGCGCAGGCGGACGGCGACGCAGACGGCCGAGAGCAGTCCGAGCAGCGTCACCATCAAGGCCAGCTGGTGCAGCACCGCCGTCATGACGCGACCGCCGGACCCGTCGCAGGCGCCTCGCCCGGCAGCCGCTCGACCTCCTTGCGCTCCTTCTCGATCTCCTTGCCCAGGAAATGGTTCAGCACGGTACGGATGGCCGCGATCGCCGCCAGTTGCCCGATCTCCGTGAACGTCGGGGCGACGGCCGTGCGCAGGATGTCCCCGGCCAGCTGGAACTCGAGTCCCAGCGTGAGGAACCGCCCCAAGGAGAGCCGTACGCGGTCGAACTCCCCTCGTGGCGACCGCGCCCCGGCCTCGTCGGCCCGTCCCCAGGGCACCGCGCCCCTCAGGAGCTGCACGAACGCCCAGAACGCGCCGACGAGGATGACCAGCGCACCGGCGAACTCCACCAGGTGCACCATCGAGTCGACGACGTCCTTCAGCGTCGACTCCGCAAGCAGATCCGTATCCATGGGACGAGGTGGGCGGCGGATCAGCGCCAGTAGTCGTTCGCCGCCGCGATGGTGGCGAACTCCAGCGCCACCACCTGTCCGATCGCGATGAGCGAGTCCGGGTTCTCGGCGTACACCGGGCGCAGCCTGCCGCGCACCTCGTCGTCCGGCTGCGTCGCCTTGATCACCAGACGGGCCATCTTCAGCGCCAGCTCGCGCCCTTCCTCGGGCGTGGCGGTGATGAGGCTGTTGTTCGGTACCAGTGCCATTCGACTACTCCGTGGTGTGGGAAACGGGCCCTCGCCGGACGCCGTGTCCTCAGCGTCTGCCGGGGGTGGCCGCCACGTCATGAGCAGTTCTGCGCAAGGGGTACCTATTTCACGGCCCACCAGGCGGCGACCTGGGCACGGGAGGAGAAGCCGAGCTTGGTCAGGATGCGGTTGACGTGGTTGTCGACGGTACGGGGGGACAGCACCAGTTCGGCGGCGATCCTGCGGTTGGTCATGCCACGGGCGACCAGCTCGGCGACCTGCTCCTCCCGGCGCGTCAGCCCGCTCGCGGGGGCCGGCGAGGGGTCCGCCTCCGGCCCGGTGCCGGCGGCAGCGCCGAGCGCGTAGGCGATGACCTGGTCGGCGCCGTCGAGCGCGGCGCCGGCCGCCAGTGCCTCGTCGTAGCCCGCGGCACCCAGGGCGCCGCGGACCCGGGCCGTGCCGTGGGCGTGGTGCTCCGCGTGCCGCGGGTTGTCCCCGACGACCGTGACGCCGCTGTCCTCGCGCAGGCCCCGGGCCGCGCCCAACAACCGGCCGGCCCGGTGCGGATCGCCCGTCGAAGCCGTGATCCAGGCGAGCTGCTCGACCATGTCCGCCACGCCGATGCTGTCGCTGAAGCCCCGCAGCATCCCCAGCGCGGACCGGGTCCGTTCCTCGGCCTCGGTCTGTTCGCCCAGCTCCCACGCCCGCCGGCCCAGCGCCATCAGCAGACGCGCGCGGGCCCACCGCTCGCCGTACTCCTCGGTCTCGGCCAGCGCCCGCGCACTGGTCCCGGGCGCTCGTGGATCCGCGCACAGGGTCAGGGCGATACCGAGCGCGCACCGCCATGCGACCTCGGCGGCCCGGTCGCCGAGCGCGGTGTGCGCGGCCACGGCCTCCTCGAAGAGGGTGACGGCCTCGGCCGTCCGCCCCTCGCACAGCGCCAGCGCGCCGCGGTGCCCCCGCACCTGGGCGCCGGCTCCCGCGTCCCCGAGCCGTTCGGTGAGTTCGCCGGCCTCCTCCAGGAAGCGGCGTGCCGCCCCGAGATCGCCCTGGGTGCAGGCGACCTGGGAGGCGACCCACAGTGCGCGCGCCCGGGCCGCGGTGGGCTCCGGCGCCGCGTCCAGGGCCCGTTCCAGATACCGCCGCCCCTCGCTGAGGCAGCCACCCGCGATCCAGTGGTGGACCAGCGCGGCGGGCAGCGCCAGGGCGGCCTGTCGATCCTCGTCCCGCTCGGGGCGGTATCCGCCGTCCGGGCCGGGCTTCGCCGCCGCCCGCGGATACTCCAGGGCGGCCATCAGATTGCTGTGGTCGGCATGCAGCAGGGCGAGAATGTCCGCCTGCGCGGGGCCGAACCAGTCCCGGTGCGTGCGCTCGGCCAGGGCTAGGAAGAAGTCGCGGTGCCGTCGCCGTACCTCCTGGTCCTCGGCACGGTCCGTCAGGTGTTCCCACCCGTACTGACGGATGGTCTCCAGCAGCCGGTAGCGGGGCTGCCGCTCGGTGCCGGCGTGTTCGACGAGGGACTGGGCGACCAGGCGGTCCAGTACGTCCAGCACCTCGTCCGGCGCGAGGCCGTCGTCCTTCGCGGGGCCCTCGCCCGAGCAGACGCTCTCGGCCGCCTCCAGGGTGAAGCTGCCCGCGAAGACCGACAGCCGGCTCCACAGCAGCCGTTCCGCGGGACCGCACAGCTCCCAGCTCCAGTCGATCGCCGCGCGCAGGGTCCGCTGGTGCGGCCTGGCGGCACGGCTGCCGGCCGTCAGCAGCGCGAACCGGTCCTCCAGCCGCTCGATCACCGGCTCCACGGCCAGGGTGCGCAACCGGGACGCGGCCAGTTCGATCGCCAGCGGCAGGCCGTCCAGGTCCGCGCACAACCGGTGGACCGCCGCCCGGTTCGCGTCCGTGAGCCGGAAGCCCGGCCGTACGGCGGCCGCCCGCTGCACCAGCAGCTCGACCGCCTCGTCCTGGACCAGCGGTGCCACGGCGACGACATGCTCACCGGTCAGCTGGAGCGTCTCCCGGCTCGTGGCCAGGATGCGCACCTCGGGAGCGGCCGCCAGCAGGCACTGCGCCAACTCCGCGCACGCCTCCACCAGGTGCTCGCAGTTGTCCAGCACCAGCAGCAGCCGGCGCTGCGCCACATGCGCGGCGAGCAGCTCCGGGACCGTGCGCGTGCCCTGGTCCGCCACCCCCAGCGTCACCGCGGCCGCCTCCACCACCACCGCCGGATCACGCACCGGGGCCAGATCCACGAGCCACACCCCGCCCGGGAACGCCCGAGCCGACGCCGCGGCCGCCTCCAGCGCCAGCCGCGTCTTGCCCACACCACCGGCACCGGTCAAGGTCACCAGCCGCGCGCTGCCGAGAAGGCGGCGCACCTCGGCCATCTCGCTGCGCCGCCCCACGAAGCTGGTGAAAGCGGCGGGCAGACCTCCGCCTCCCGCCACGCCCGTCCCGCTGGTCACGTCCGGCCCATCCCATGTCTCTCACGCGGCAAGCCCCACACAGCGGCGCTCCACGACCGCTCACCTGGAACACGGCGGTCACGGACCAAGTGTTGAAGCTACCGGCGAGTACACCAAAAGCGGTGTCGTCTCAGACGAGCGCCGGTGCGGGAGCGGGCAGGTAGGGGGTGATGTTGCGCCAGGCGCGCTCGATGTATTCCTCCTTCTCGCCGACCGGGGCGACATAGTGCAGCGCGCTCTCGGCGGCGTCGCTGCCCCGGAGGCGGGCGATGATCCACCCGGCGAGGTAGTGCGAGGCGAGGCAGCCTCCGGCGGTGGCGAGGTTGCCCTTCGCGTAGAAGGGCTGGTCGAGCACCTCGACGCCGGCGGCGACGACCCAGGGCCGGGTGGTGAGGTCGGTGCAGGCGGGGACGCCGTCGAGTAGGCCGAGCCGGGCCAGCACGAGCGCGCCGGAGCACTGCGCGGCGATGAGCTGGCGCGCGGGGTCCAGGCCGCGCAGGACGTTCATGATCGCAGGGTCCTCGACGACCTCGCGCGTGGCGATGCCGCTGCCGACGACCACGGCGTCCGCGGTACACGCCTCCTCCAGCGTGGACATCTGCTCGACGACCACTCCGTTCATCGACGTCACCGTGCGGCCGGGGGTGGCGAGGGTGACGCGCCAGTCGTCGGTGCGGACGCGGTTGAGCACACCGAGCGCGATCAGGGAGTCGAGCTCGTTGTAGCCCTCGAAGGTGAGGATGGCGATGTGCATGACGGCTGCCCTTCCGGCTGGGAGGTCCTGACCGTAGGGACCCGCGAACAGGACAGTCAAAGAATTGTCATGGATACAATGCGGCGCATGGCAGCCCCGCGCTACAAGACCCTGGTCGACGCACTCGCGTCCGACATCCGGTCGGGCCGGCTCGCGGCGGGCGTACGGCTGCCGACGCACCGCGCGCTCGCCGCCCGCGAGGGCATCGCCGTGGTGACCGCGACCCGGGTGTACGCCGAGCTGGAGGCGATGGGCCTGGTGAGCCGGGAACAGGGCCGTGGCACGTTCGTGCGTGACCTCGCGGTTCCCGCCGGTCATGGCATCGATCAGCAGGCCATCGCCACGGATGCCGTCGACCTCAGTTTCAACTATCCGGCGCTGCCCGACCAGGCCGATCTCCTGCGGCAGGCGCTGCGCGAGGTGGCCACCTCCGGTGAACTGGACGCCTTGCTGCGCTATCAACCCCATCGGGGGCGTCCCCAGGACAGGGCCTCGATCGCACGCCACCTCGGGCGTCGCGGCATCACCGCCGACACGGATCGGATCCTCGTCGTCAACGGGGCGCAGCACGGCCTGGCGGTCACCGTCATGGCCGCGCTCGGCGCCGGAGACGTCGTCGCGGTCGACGCGCTCACCTACCCGGGTTTCAAGGTGCTCGCGCAGGCCCTGCGCCTCGACCTGGAGCCCGTCCCCGTCACCGCCGACGGCCCGGACCTCGACGCGCTGGAGCAGCTGTGCGCGACCCGCCCGGTGCGCGCGATCTACACCATGCCCACCTTGCACAACCCGCTGGGCTGGGTCATGCCGGCAGCCGACCGCACCCGACTGATCGACATCGCCCGGCGGCACGGTCCGCTCCTCGTCGAGGACGCCTCGTACGCCTATCTGGCCGAGGACCCGCCACCGCCGCTGGCGGCGAGCGCGCCGGACCTCACCGTCCATGTCTCGGGCCTGTCCAAGAACGTCGCCACCGGCCTGCGCGTCGGCTTCGTCGTCGCCCCGCCGGCCCTGGTGCCCGCGCTGGAACGCGCGATTCGGGCGACCACCTGGAACACTCCTGCCCTGACCACCGCGATCGCCTGCCGGTGGCTCGACGACGGCACGGTGGACCGTCTGGAAGCGCAGAAACGGGACGACGCCAGGGCCCGTCAGGTGATCGCCCGTCAAGAACTGGCGGGCCTGCCGCAGATCAGCCACCCCTCGTCGTACTTCACCTGGCTGGCGCTGCCCGACGACGCACGCGCCGACCGCCTGACCGCCACGCTCGCGCGTCAGCGCATCTCGGTCAGCACGGCGGAACCCTTCACCACCTCGAAGCACACACCCCAGGCACTCCGCCTCGCTCTGGGCTCGACGGATCCGGACCGTCTCCGGTCGACTCTGCGCACCGTGCGCCGCGTCGTCGTCGAGGACGCCTCCAGCTGAACGACGGTCGGCCCGCACGGGCGCAGTCGTACGACTCAGCACGACTCAATGTTCTACAGAACCTTGACGCACTTTGTCATTCGTGTGGAGGATTGCTCTGACGGAACCCAGGCCGGCGCGAGGAGGCGCTCGTCATGGTGGTGGCAGACAAGCCGGACGTGGCCGGGGCCACGCACGCGGCGTTCCGGGCCGCGGGCCCCGTGGAGGTGTCCTTCGACCGGAGTCCGGACACGTACCGGCACTGGAGGCTGCGCACGGACGGACCGGTCGCCTGGCTGGAGATGGACGTCGACGAGCACGGCGGCCTGGTCCCCGGATACGAGCTGAAGCTCAACTCCTACGACCTGGGCGTGGACATCGAGCTCTACGACGCGCTCCAGCGGCTGCGGTTCGAGCATCCGCAGGTCCGCTCGGTGGTGCTGACCAGCGCCAAGGAGAAGGTGTTCTGCGCCGGGGCGAACATCCGGATGCTGGCCGCCTCCCCGCACCACTGGAAGGTCAACTTCTGCAAGTTCACCAACGAGACCCGCAACGCCATGGAGGACGCCTCCGCGCACTCCGGGCTCACCTTCATCGCCGCCGTCAACGGCTCCTGCGCGGGCGGCGGTTACGAACTCGCCCTGGCCTGCGACCGGATCCTGCTGATCGACGACAACGCCTCGGCCGTGGCGCTGCCCGAGGTCCCGCTGCTCGGCGTCCTGCCGGGCACCGGCGGGCTCACCCGGGTCACCGACAAGCGCCGCGTCCGCAAGGACCTCGCCGATCTCTTCGCCACCCGAAGCGACGGCGTGCGCGGCAGGACCGCGGTGGACTGGAGGCTGGTCGACGAGGCCGTGCCGCGCCGGGACTTCCGCGCGGTCGTCGAGCGACGCGCACGGGAGGCGGCCGCGCGGGGCTCCCGTCCGGCGGACGGGCGGGGCGTCGCGCTGACGCCCCTGGAACGCGAGGTCACGGAACACGGCATCGCGTACCGCCATGTGCGGGCCGCGTACGACCGTCCGCTCGGCCTGGTCCGCATCACCGTACGCGGCCCCGAGGACCCCGCGCCCGCCGACGCCGCCGCGCTCCACCGTCAGGGCGCCTGCGGATGGCTGCTGGCCGTCACCCGGGAACTGGACGACCTGATCCTGCGGCTGCGGACCAACGAGACCGAGCTGGGCATCTGGGTGCTGCGCACGCAGGGCGATCCCGCACGCGTCCTCGCCCACGAACGGGCGGTGCTGGACGCCGCCGACGCGGGCGACTGGCTCGCCAACGAGATCGTCCACTACGTCAAGCGCACCCTGAAGCGCCTCGACGTCACCAGCCGCAGCCTGATCGCGCTGATCGAGCCGGGCAGCTGCTTCGCGGGCCCGCTGCTGGAGCTGGCCCTCGCCTGCGATCTCCAGTACATGCTGGACGGCCCGCCGGTCGATGACCCGGACAGCGGGGACCGGGCGGCCCTGCACCTCTCCGCGGCGAACTTCGGCACGTTGCCCATGGGCAACGGTCTGACCCGCCTGGAGTCCCGGTTCTACCGGGACGACGACCACCTCGACCGGCTGCGCCGCGCGTCCGGACGGCCGCTGAGCGCGCGGCGGGCACACGACCTGGGGCTGGTCACCGACGCCCCGGACGACATCGACTGGGAGGACGGGATCCGGATCGTCCTGGAGGCCCGGGCGGCGCTCAGCCCGGACGCGCTCACCGGGATGGAGGCCAACCACCGGTTCGTCGGCCCGGAGACCCTGGAGACCAAGATCTTCGGCCGGCTCGCCGCCTGGCAGAACTGGATCTTCAACCGCCCCAACGCCTCCGGCCCCGAGGGCGCGCTGCGCCGCTACGGCACCGGCCGCAAGGCGGTCTACGACCGGAAGCGAGTGTGACCCGATGCCGACCAGGATCGACTACGACTCCCGCATCCCCAACAACGTCGGCCTCGCCGACGACCGGCGCCTGCGGCGGGCGCTGGAGGGCTGGCAGCCCAAGTTCCTCGACTGGTGGGGCGAGATGGGCCCCGCGCTGGAGAACCGCGGCGTCTACCTGCGCACCGCCGTCTCCGTCGGACGCGACGGCTGGGCCCACTTCGACCATGTCGACGTGCCCGACTACCGCTGGGGCGTCTTCCTCGCCGAGCCCACCCCCGACCGCCGTATCGCCTTCGGCGAGCACCGCGGCGAGGCCGTCTGGCAGCAGGTGCCCGGCGAGTACCGGGCCGACCTCCAGCGGCTCATCGTCGTCCAGGGGGACACCGAGCCCGCCTCCGTCGAGCAGCAGCGTCTGCTGGGCCTGACCGCGCCCAGCCTGTACGACCTGCGCAACCTCTTCCAGGTCAACGTGGAGGAGGGCCGGCACCTGTGGGCCATGGTCTACCTGCTGCACGCCTACTTCGGACGCGAGGGGCGCGAGGAGGCCGAGGCGCTGCTGTACCGCAACTCCGGCAGCCCCGACTCGCCCCGCATCCTCGGGGCGTTCAACGAGGAGACCACCGACTGGCTGGCCTTCTACATGTTCACGTACTTCACCGACCGCGACGGCAAGTACCAGCTGGGCTCGCTCAGGGAGAGCGCCTTCGACCCGCTGTCGCGGACCTGTTCCTTCATGCTGAAGGAGGAGGCGCACCACATGATGGTCGGCACCACCGGCGTCGACCGGGTGGTGACCCGCAGCGCCGAGCTCGTCCGCGAGCACGACACCCTCGACATCGCCGCCTGCGGCGGTATCCCGCTCGACCTCGTCCAGAAGTACATCAACTTCCACTACACGGTGTCCCTGGACCTGTTCGGCTCCGAGACCTCCACCAACGCGGCGAACTACTACACGGCGGGGCTCAAGGGCCGCTGGCAGGAGGAGCGCCGCCGGGACGGCCACCGGCTCACCGACGACAGCGCCTTCCTGGACAGGCCGGACGCCGACGGCACCTGGGCCGTCGACGAGGTCCCCGCGCTGCTCGCCCTCAACCTGGACCTGCGGGACGCGTACATCGCCGACTGCGAGAACGGCCTCAAGCGCTGGAACCGCATCCTGGACGGCCACGGGATCGACTTCCGGCTGAGGCTCCCGCACCCGGGCTTCAACCGCCGGGTCGGTCTCGCCTCGGGTCACCACATCACCCCGGACGGCACCGTCGTCGACGAGCAGACCTGGGAGGCGTCGCGCCGCCACTGGCTGCCCACCGCCGAGGACCTGGCGTTCGTACGCTCGCTCATGCAGCCCGTCCACGAGCGGGGCAAGGTCGCCCACTGGGTCGCGCCCCCGGTCAACGGGATCAACGGCAAGCCGCTCGACTACGCGTACGTCCGCCTGGTGTGAGGTGAACCCGATGCCCGAGGTGTTCAACGCGACGGACCACCTGGTCGACCGGCACCTGCGGGAGGGCCGCGGCGCCCGCACCGCCCTCGTCACCCCGACCAGGACGCTGACGTACGAGGAACTGTCCGGCGAGGTCCGCCGGGTGGCGGCGGGACTTCGCGCCCTGGGCGTGCGGCCGGAGGAACGCGTCCTGATGTGCATGGTGGACGACGTGGAGCTGTTCACCGGCATCCTCGCCGCCTTCCGCATCGGTGCCGTCGCGGTGCCCGCCTCGACCATGCTCACCGGGGGCGAGCTGGGCAGGCTGGTGGCCGACTCGCGCTGCCGCGTCGTGCTGGGCTCGGCCGAGTTCGCCCCGGTCGTCCGCGCGGCGCTCCAGGAGGCGCCGGAGGTGGAACACGCCGTCCTGACCGGGGACGACCGCACGGGACTGCCGGTCCGGGTGCGGGGCCGCGGCTGGCGGGCGCTGCTGGACGCGGGCACCGACGACCGGCCGTACGCGACCTGGCCGGACTCGCCCGCCCTGTGGCTGTACACCTCGGGCACCACGGGCACGCCCAAGGCGGCCATGCACCGGCACATCGACATCAGGACCGTCGCCGCGAACTACGGGCAGCGGGTCCTGGGCATCGGGCCCGAGGACCGCTGTCTGTCGGTCGCCAAGCTCTTCTTCGCGTACGGCATCGGCAACTCGATGTTCTTCCCGCTGGCCTCCGGTGGCACGGCGCTGCTGGAACCCGCCAGACCGTCGCCCGCGCTCTTCGCGAAGCGGGCGGCCGGTGACCGGGCCAGCGTCCTGTTCGGCACACCCAGCTTCTACGGTCCCCTCCTCGCGGGCGCCGACATCCCGGACGACGCCTTCGCCACCGTACGACTGGGTGTGTCGGCCGGTGAGGCGCTGCCCGCGCGGATGTACGAGCAGATGCTGCGGCGGTTCGGCGTGGAGGTGCTCGACGGGATCGGGTCCACCGAAATGCTGCACATCTTCGTCTCCAATCGCCCGGGCCGGGTCCACCCGGGCTCCTCCGGCGAACCTGTTCCGGGGTATGCCGTGGAGTTGCGCGATGCCGAGGGCCGGGTGATCGAGGGGGACGGCACACCCGGTGAGCTGTACGTCCGGGGCGAGTCCGCCGCCACCGGCTACTGGTGCCGGGCCGAGACCAGCCGTCGGGTCTTCCTCGGCGACCGGGTGCGCACCGGCGACACCTACGTCCGCAACGCCGACGGCACCTACACCTGCCTGGGGCGCACCGACGACCTGCTCAAGGCCGGCGGCATCTGGGTCTCCCCGGCCGAGGTCGAGGAACGTCTGCTCGCCCATCCGGACGTGGCGGAGGCCGCCGTGGTCGGCGCGCCCGACGCCGACGGCCTCGACAAGCCGGTCGCCTGTGTGGTGCCGCGGCCGGGCCGTGAGGTCGATCCGGAGGCCCTGGTCACCTGGTGCCGGGAGGGCCTCGCCGCCTTCAAACGGCCGCGCGGCGTGATCAAGCTGGCCGAACTGCCCCGCACGCCCACCGGCAAGATCCGCCGCAACGTGCTCCGCGCCCTGGTCCGCGACGGTTCCTGGGCGGACCCGCCTGCGGGCTGACGTCCTCCTCGCCCAGGGAATCCGGGGCGGCAGAGTCCGGGCGGCGCCCGCTCAGGTCCCGTCGTGCCGCCCGGTCAGCTCGCTCCACCGCTCCAGCGCCGTCGGGCCCCATTCGGCGTGCCGGGTGTGGAAGAGGTCGGCCGCCTTGGCGCCACTCCAGCCCGCGGGCAGCAGTTTCGCCGGCAGGCGCGGGTCGAGGAAGGGGAAACGGCGCCACTCGTGCACCAGCAGGGTCTGCGCGCGCAGGACGTCCGCCGGGGCCGGGTGCAGACCGGTGAACTCGTCGATGAACGCCTCGTAGCGGTCCTCGACCTCGCTGAGGTCCCAGGCGCGGGCCACCATGGCCGCCTCGCTGCCCACGGCCCCGTACCGGGCGGTGAAGGACATCGCGCCGTCGGCGAGGCCGAGTTCCGTCAGGACGCCGAGCGCCTCCGCCTCACGGTCGGCGTGGGGCGTGATCCACACACCGGGCTCGGGCGAGCCGAAACCGGCCCAGGTGAGTCTGGTGCGCACCTGGTGGCGCAGATCCCGCTTGGTCTCCGGGACCGAGACCAGGACCACCAGCCAGGTGCCGTCCCAGACCCGCTCGTCGCTGCCGAAGTCGTAGATGCGGCGGGCGCCTTCGGTCAGCAGCCGACGCCCCGGAGGGGTCAGCGCCCAGCGCACCCGGCGGCCCACCCGCTCCGGGGCCAGCCAGCCCTCCGCCGAGGACCGGGCGAGCGCCTGACGGGCCGACTTCTCCTCCACCCCGAACATCGCCAGCGCCTCCACGAGCGCCGACGTCCACACCGGGCGGCCCTGGGGCAGGACGTACTCGCCCAGCACGGTCATCAGCAGGGACCGCGCGCTGACATGAGAGATCTCGCGGCGCCGGCTGACCACCGGGCGCGCGCCGGCCGCCGTGCCCCGACCGCCCCGTGCCTTCCGCGCCCGTTCGCGCGCCGCGCCCTCCACCATGGTCCTTCACTTCCCTCGCCGCCGGCCGGTCCGTCACCTCGCGCGATCACGCTGGATCAGCCCCTCAGCGTATCCGGGCGCCCGGCGGCGGGGCAGGGCGGACGTCGGAGCCCGCCCCGTGCGGGACCACTAAACTTGGCGACAGCGTCAAGTTGTGAGGAGGGTTCCGTGGCGAAAGCCGGCCTGCGTGCGGACGCGCGTCGCAACATCGAGAAGCTCAAGGCGGCGGCCGTCGAGGTCTTCCGGGAGAAGGGGCTGCACGCCCCGCTGGAGGAGATCGCCCAGCGGGCCGGGGTGAGCACGGGCACGCTGTACAACCGGTTCGGCTCCCGTGAGGCGCTGATCGACGCGGTCATGCCGGATCTCGCCAAGGACACCCTGGACAAGGTGGTGGAGAAGGCGCTGGCCCACGAGGACCCGTGGGAGGGCTTCGCCGGCTATGTCGAGGACGTCTGCCGGATCCAGGCGTCCGATCCCGCGCTGAACGACGTGATCTCCCGCCGGTACGCGGCCGAACAGCTGGCGGTGGTGTGCCGGGTGACCGAGGAGCGGGAGCGGCAGATCATCGAGCGGGCGCAGCGGGCGGGTGCGCTGCGGGCCGACTTCACCCGCGAGGACATGCTCTTCGTCTGGTGGTCCACGGCGATGCTCGTCCGGCACACCGCGCAGGCGGCGCCGGAGGCCTGGCGGCGCAGCATCGGATTCCTCCTGGACGGGCTGCGCGCGGAAGCCGCGCACCCGTTGCCCGTGCAGCCGCTGTCGCCCCGTCAGGTGGACACGTTCATGAGGGAACTGGGCGAGTCCGGGCCGATGTGACGCCCGGACCGACCGGCACGGAGGTGCTGACGCCGGCCGCTGCTCACGCGGCCTCGCCGAGGCGTGCGGCCAGTCGCTCGGCCAGGGCCGTGGCCTCTTCGCGGGTACGGCTGCGGGACGCCTCGTACAGGGGCAGCAGCTCGGCCATGGCCGGGTCGACCGGGGCGCCGGTCAGCTCGGGGACGATGAACTCGATCTCCATGCCGAGCATCATCCCGAAGACGCCTTCGAGGTAGTTCTGCACGTAGTCGTAGCCCTCCCGGGGCGTGCCCGGGCCGTAGGCGCCGCCGCGGCTGGTGACGACCGTGACGTGCTTGCCCTGAAGGGTGGCCGCGCCCAGGGCGGTGCGCCCGATCAGGACCACGTTGTCGATCCAGGCCTTGAGCGTGGAGGGCACCGAGAGGTTGTACATCGGGGCGCCGATCAGGACGGCGTCCGCGGCTTCGAGCTCCTCGATCAGCTCCTTGCGCTCGGCGAAGGCCGCGGCCTGCTCCCCGTCGTGCCGGGCGGGGTCGAGGTAGCCGGCGTGGTGGGCGGCGGCGGTGAGGTGGGACACGGGGTGCACGGCGAGGTCGCGGTGGACGACCGTGCCCTCCGGGTGCTGCTCCAGCCAGGTCGCGCGGAAGAGCTCCGCGAGGGAGCGCGACGCCGACGCGGAAACGGGCAGGACCGACGAGTCGATGTGCAGCAGAGTGGCCATGGAAACTCCAGGAGCAAGAGGTGGGGAGGAACGGGGAGCCGGGGACAGGGGTCCGTGAGGGCGGTCAGAGCCGGTAGACCTCGCGGAGGCTCGCGTCCAGCGACGCGGGCTTCCTCCCCAGCAGGTCTTCGAGGTCCCGCGTGACGATGTCGTACCGGCCCTCGCGCATGTCGGTGACGAACGCCGAGAGGAGCGCCGCGCCGGGTTCCGGGACGCCGGCGGCGCGCAGGCCGTCCGTGAACTCCTGCGGCTCCGGGCTCGTGTACGGGACCGGCTTGCCGGAGCGCTCGGACAGCACGCGGGCGACGTCCTCGATCGTGTGGGCCTCAGGTGCCGTGAGTTCGTAGGTCTTCCCCTCGTGCCCGTCCTGGAGAAGGACGTTGGCCGCGGCCTCGCCCATCTCCCGGCGCAGCGCGAACGGGATCCGGCCGTCCCCCGCGGGCAGGTCGATGCCGCGTTCGAGGACGTCCGCGCCGAGGAAGACGGGCAGCGCGTCCGTGTACATGGTGTTGCGGAGGACGGTGTGCGTGAGGCCGCTGCTCCGGAGGTGGTCCTCGGTGCGCAGGAGCGCGGTCAGCATCGGGCTCATCGGTGAGGCATCCGAGTCCCTCACCGCCGTGCCCGTGTAGACCACGTGCTCGACACCCGCCTTCTCCGCGGCCCGGATGACGTTCTGGTGGTGCGTCAGCAGGTTGCCGTGGTCGTTGGAGGAGACGAGCAGCACCTTGCGGACGCCGTCCATCGCGTGGGCGAGGGCGGCCGGGTCGCCGTAGTCCCCCAGCCGCACGGCGACGGCTCTGGCGCGCAGCGGTGCCGCCTTCGCCTCGCTCCGCGCGAGGGCGACGACGCGGTCGGGTCCGACCCGGGTGAGCAGGTGGTCGATGGCCGCGGCGGCGAGGTTGCCGGTGGCGCCCGTGACGAGAATCATCGCTGTGGTTCCTGTTCCGTGGGTACGTGTTCCGTGGGTACGTCGTCGTCGGCCGGCCCGGTCGGGACGGCGCCCGGCACCGCGCACACGCCGCTCACCGGATCGCAGTGGCCGTCGGCTTCGCCCTGGACGAAGCGCAGCGGCGCCACCGGCTCGGGGGTCGTCTCAGCCACCGGCCCGCTCCCACGCCTCGTCGATGGCCCGGGCGTACTCGCCGGTGCTCACGGCGCCGGGGATCCCCAGGCGCTCGCCGAGCACGGTGAACGGCACGCCCCGGGCGCCCAGGCTCACGGCCCGGTCGTGGTCGGCCCGCACGGCGTCGGTGTAACGGTCGGTGGCGAGGACCTCGCGGATCTCGTCGCCGGGGACGCCGAGGTCCTCGCCGATCCGGAGCAGGGTGCCCTGCTCGAAGGCGTCGTCGTTTCCGGCGAACACCTCCGCCTGCATCGCGCGGAGGTACTCCCAGCCGACGCCGTGCTCCTTGCCGAGATGGACCAGCCGCAGCAGGTCCAGCGTGTTGCGCGCCGGCCGGTCGACCGCGTAGCGCAGCCCCTCGTCCGCGGCCTTCCGGGCCATGCCCTCCTCCATGGCGCGGGCCTGTGCCGCGCCCACCCCGTACTTCCCGGAGAGGTAGTCCAGGGTCGGGGCGACCGTGGTGGGAGCGGTCGGGTCGAGCTGGAAGGTGTGCACCCTCAGCTCGATGTCACCGGCGCGCGGAGACCGCTCGATCGCCTTGTCCAGGCGCTGTTCGCCGATGTAGCACCAGGGACAGAGAACGTCCGCCCACACGTCGATCGTCAAGGCCATCGCGGCCACCTCCAATAAGTTGAGCAGCACCTCAAGATGAGACTGTAACACTTAACTTGAGAGTGCCCTCAACTTATGGACGGGTGCGGAGTTCAGAGTCGGCGGGCGAGTCGCTCCAGGGTGTTCGCGGCGGGCTCCGCCCTCGCCCGACGGTGTCCGGTTCCCGCCCAGAGGTGGATCCGGTGCGGGTCACCGGCCGCGGTGGCGGCCATGCGGAGGGGGCCGGTGAGGTGGTGCAGCGCGGGATAGCCGGCCGGGGCGAGGCCGTCGTACGCGTCGGTGAAGCGGTTGCGCAGGGCGCGGGCGGGCCTGCCGGTGAAGGCACGGGTGACCACGGTGGTGCCGAAGTCCGGATCGGCCAGAGCCCTGCGGTGCGGGGCGGACGCCCCGCTCTCGCGCGTGCGCAGCAGGACCGTCCCGACCATGGCGGCTGCCGCGCCGGCGCGCAGCGCGGCCGCCACGTCGTCGGCGGTGCCGATGCCTCCGGCGGCGATGACGGGCAGGGTGACCACGCGGCGGACCGCGGCGATCAGGTCGGGCAGCCGGACCGGGTCCGGCGGTCGTTGCGGGGTGAGCGTGGCCGAGTGTCCACCGGCGGCGGCCGCCTGCACGATCAGCGCGTCCACGCCCGCATCCGCCGCCCGACGTGCCTCGTCCGCCGAGGTGACGGTCTGGAGCACGGTGCTGCCGGCCCTGCGGAGAGCGCGCACGACCGCGTGGTCCGGGATGCCGAAGGTGAAGGAGACCCAGGGGACGGGTGCGGAGGTCAGCAGGTCGATCTTGTCCCGCCAGTGGTCGTCGTCCTCGATCGGGTCCTCGGGCAGGGTCAGCCCGTAACGGTCGGCCTCCGCCCGCATCGCCTGCGCGTACCGCCGGTACGCCTCGAGGGGGACCGGGACCGGGTTCGGGACGAACAGGTTGACGCCGAACGCGACGTCCTCCGCACGGGTGGAGTGGATCCGCCCGGCGAGCGCCTGGGCGCTCTTGTACCCGCCGGCCAGAAAGCCCAGGCCTCCCGCACGGGCGACCGCGGTGACCAGGGCCGGGGTGCTCGGTCCCCCGGCCATGGGCGCCGCGACGATCGGAAGGTCCGCTCCGAGCGCGGACAGCAGGCTGCTCATGGCCGTTCCTCCTGGAGGGCGAGGGCGTCAGGGCGCCGGGGTCACGGCACCGAGGTGGTGCGGGAAGCGGACGCAGACGGCGGCGGCCGCGAGGGCGGCCACGACGACCATCGCGCTGCCCAGCAGGAGCGCCTGCCGGTAGCCGTGGCGCAGCAGCGGGGCGGCGAGCAGCGGGCCGAGGATCTGCCCGGCGCCGTATCCGGCGGTCAACAGGGCGACGGCTCGGGGCACTTGAAGATGCGTGCCGATGGCCAGGGCCGTCGTGCTGACGCCCATGAAGGTGGCGCCGAACAGCAGGGCGGACACCAGCGCGGGGGTGGACCCGCCGTGCAGCGCCGGCAGCGCGATGCCGACCGCCTGGAGGGTCAGCGAGCCGAGCAGCAGAACGGGCCGCGACCAGCGCCGGGCGAGTCCGCCCCACAGCGCGCACGAGGGCAGGGCGGCGAGCCCGACCACGATCCAGACGCCGCTGCCGATCCAGCCCTCGGCGCTCTGCCGGACGGCGGCGACCAGAAAGGTGCCGGCGATGATGTAGCCGATGCCCTCGAAGGTGTAACTGGCCAGCAGGGCGAGGAACCAGCGGCGGGTGCGCGGCCGTTCGGCGGGCGCGCCGTCCCGGCCCCGCCGGGGTGCGGGCTCCGGGGTGAGGGGCCAGGCGAGCGCGGTGAGCGCGCTCGCGAGGACGGCGCAGATCCACCAGGCCGCCCGCCAGGAGGCGGCCGTCTGCACGGCGAGGACCGCCAGGCCGGACAGGGCGATGCCGGCACCGACCCCGCCGAAGGCCCAGCCGGTCAGATGGTGGCCGTGCGCACGCAGTCGGCCGAGCACGGCGCTGCCGGCGATCACGAAGATCAGCGCGCTGGCGGCGCCGGCCCCGAGGCGCAGCACGATCCAGGAGGTGCCGTCGTGGGTGACCGGCATCAGCGCGAGCGTGACGACCAGGGCGACGAGACAGCTGCGGAGGACGGCCGCCGATCCCACGATCGCGGGGATGGCGATGGCGGCCAGGGCGCCCGCGAGGTAGCCGGCGAAGTTGGCCGTGGCCAGGCTCGCCCCCAGCCCCGCGGAGAGTCCGGCCTGGGTGTGCATGAGCGGGAGGATCGGCGTGTGGACGAACCGGCCGATGCCCATGCCCGCGGCCGGCGCGGCCGCCCCTTGGGCGACCACGGTCCAGGGACGCTCCCCACCCGGCCTGGGCTCGGCTGACGGCTGCACGGCTCGATCACCTTCCTCTGTGGCTCCGGCGGCGGTCTCTCACGCTAGGCAGCGGGTTCACGGCGGTGAAATGCCGATTAGGCTGCTGCTATGCACAGCGGGCATGGACGCGGGTGAGGGGCGCGAAGGGCATGGACGTCGAACTCCGTCACCTGCGGGCCTTCGCTTCCGTGGCCCGCCATCGTTCGTTCTCCCGGGCCGCCGAGGAACTGCTGATCACGCAGCCGGCGCTGAGCCGGACGATCGCGCAGTTGGAGGGCCAGCTGAGTGTCCGCCTGCTCGACCGGTCCTCGCGGCACGTCGAACTCACGGACACCGGCGCCGAGTTCCTCGTCCAGGCGGAGCGGGTCCTCGCGACCATGGACCAGGCCCTGGCCGTCGTGGGCCAGCGGGTCGCCCTCCGGCTCGGCTTCAGCTGGCTGCTGCCCGATCCCTGGGCGCAGCGGACCATCAGCCGATTCGAGGAGAGCACCGGGGCCTCGGTCGCCCTGACCCGCACCGACGATCCGCTCCAGGCGCTGCGCCGGCGCACCGTCGACATCGCCCTGGTGAGGGGTGAGTTCGACGCGCCGAAGGAGGCGCGGATCACGCATCTGTACGACGAGCCGCGCATCGCCGTATGCTCCGAGCGCTGCGATCTGACCCGCTTCGGTCATCTGGACTGGGCGGACGTGCGGTACTGGCCCCTCGTCGTCAACACGGTCAGCGGCACCACGGGGCCCTGGTCATGGCCCGTGGACCAGCGCCCGACGCAGATCATCGAGACGGCCAACTACGACGAATGGCTGGAGACGGTGGCCGCGAACCGTGGGATCGGCATCGTCCCCGAGGTCGCGCAGCGCCGCACCCAGCACCCCGCCGTCCGCTACCTCCCGCTCACCGACGCGCCGCCGATCCCCGTCAGCCTCGTCCATCTGCCCGACGCCCAGCGGACGCTGATCCGCCGGTTCCTTGACGCCGCCGTATCGCACGGAGCGGAGTGACACCGCCCGTCCGGTCGAGGTGAGCGGCATCCATGTCCGGCATCCATGTCCAGCAGGCATGGATGCCTCAGCACAGGCATTTCTCAGGGGCCGGGACGCTGACTAGCGTTTGCGTTCGTGAGCGAGACCATCGGAACCATGCAGCGAGGCCCACGATGAGCACAGGATTGCCCAGGCAGGAGTGCGCGGTCACCGTGCTCGGCGGACCCACGGCCGTGATCGACCTCGGCGGTCTGCGCATCGTCAGTGATCCGACCTTCGACGAGGCCGGACCGCACGGGTACCTGACCAAGACGGCCGGGCCGGCCGTCGACGAGGCGGGCGTGGGCGAGGTCGATCTCGTCCTCGTCAGCCATGACGCGCATCCGGACAACCTCGACGAGCGGGGCCGTGCGTTCGCGAAGAGGGCGCCGCTGATCCTCACCGGTCCCTCGGCCGCCCGTCGGCTCGGCTCACCGGCCGTCGGTCTCCCGCCCTGGGCCACCCGCTCCGTGCCGCGCGGCGACGGCGGCGGTGAGCTGACCGTGCGGGCGGTGCCGGCCGTCCACGGCCCCGAGGACGGCGAGCGCGACGCCGACGGCAACGTCAACTGCGAGGTCACCGGCTTCGTGCTGTCCGGGCAGGGGCTGCCCACCGTGTACCTCAGCGGTGACAACGCCTCGATCCGCGCGGTCGCGGAGATCTCCCGCCGGGTGTCCGGCATCGACGTGGCCGTCCTGCACGCGGGAGCCGCCCGCGTCCCGGCGAAGTTCGACGGACGGCCCCTGTCCCTGGACGGCCGCGGCACCGCCGCCGCGACAGCCGTCCTGGGCGCGGGTACGGTGGTCCCGGCCCACTACGACGGCTGGGCCCACTTCTCCGAAGGACTGCCGGAGATCGAGCTGGCCTTCCACGAGGCCGGCCTGTCCTCCCTGCTGCGCGCCGCACCCCATGGGACCTGGGTGCCGCTGCCTCGCTGAGCCGCCCCCGCCGCCGCTCACGACCGTCATCGACCGACCTCACCACCGAGCAAGGAGCCACACGCATGCCATTCGTACGGATCGACCTCATCCGCGGACGCCGTCCCGAGGAGATCAGGGCGATCGCCGACGCGGCCCACCGGGCGCTCGTGGACGTCCTGGAGATCCCGGAGCGGGACAGGTTCCAGGTCATCACCGAGCACGACGCGGATCACGTCATCGCCCTCGACGCCGGCCTCGGCTTCGAACGCACCGACGGACTCGTGATGATCCAGATCTTCACCCAGACGGGACGGACCTCGGAGGTCAAGCAGAGCGTCTTCCGGGCCGTCGCCAAGCAGTTGGAACCCCTCGGCATCCGTGGTGAGGACGTCTTCATCAGCATCATGGAGAACACCCACCAGGACTGGTCCTTCGGCTTCGGGCGCGCCCAGTACACGGAGGGCCTCCTGCCCGTACCGGGCCGCTGACGCACCTTCCGTCTCCCCGACGGCGCCCCGTCCCCCCGCAGGGACGGGGCGCCGTCGCGTTCGTTCTCCGGAGGCGATGGCTCCCATCACAACCAATCGTTGGATCTGAAATCCCGGCGAACCTACTGTCCCTCTAACGCCGCTCCGGCATCGGGAAGGATCGCCCTTGTCCAGTCCCCAGCCCTCGCAGACCACCCCACGGGAACTGCGCCGCATCATCACCGCGTCCAGCACCGGCACGCTCATCGAGTGGTACGACTTCTTCGTCTACGGCAGCCTCGCCGTCGTCTTCTCCGGCCTCTTCTTCCCCACCGGCGAGTCCAACCTCGCCCTGCTGGTGAGCGTGGCGGCCTTCGGCACCGGCTTCGTGGTGCGCCCCCTCGGGGCGGTGTTCTTCGGCCGGCTGGGCGACCGCGTCGGCCGCAAGAAGACCTTCCTCACCACCCTCGTCGTGATGGGCGCCGCCACCACCCTCATCGGCTGCCTCCCCCGGTACGACACCATCGGCACGGCGGCTCCCGTCCTCCTGGTGCTGCTGCGCCTGCTCCAGGGCTTCGCGGTGGGCGGTGAGTACGGCGGCGCCGCCACCTATGTCGCCGAACACTCCCCCGCCGGCCGCAAGGGCACGTACACCAGCTTCCTGCAGACCACGGCCACCCTCGGACTGCTGCTGTCCCTCGGTGTCGTCGTCGCCTGCCGGGTCCTGCTCGGCGAGGACACCTTCACCTCCTGGGGCTGGCGCATCCCCTTCCTGCTCTCCTCCGTCCTCGTCCTGCTGTCCCTGCGCATGCGGCTGAGGCTCCACGAATCCCCCGTGTTCACCCGCATGCAGGCCCAGGGCACCCTCTCCCGGGCGCCCGTCCGCGAGACCCTCGGCAACCCCCGCTCGCTCCGCCTCGTCCTGCTCACCCTGTTCGGCCTGACCGCCGGACTGGGAGCCGTCTGGTACACCAGCCAGTTCTACGCCCTGTACTTCCTGCAGAGCGTGCTGAAGGTCGACTTCCTGACCACCAACCTCTGCATGGCGGTGGCGCTCGTCCTCGGCACCCCCTCCTACCTCCTGTTCGGCCGGCTCTCCGACCGCTACGGCCGCCAGCCCGTCGTCGTCGCGGGCCTCGTGCTGTCCGCCGCCTCCTTCCTGCCGCTGTACGCATGGATCCGCGCGGCCGCCGCCGACCACTCCTGGGCACAGGTCGTCGTCGCGGTGACGCTCCAGATCGTGTTCAGCGCCATGGTGTACGCCCCGACGGCCGCCTACCTCACCGAGCTGTACCCGCCCCGTATCCGCTACACCGGCCTGTCGGTCTCCTACCACCTGGGCGCCGGGGTCTTCGGCGGGTTCATGCCGCTCATCGCGCTCTCGCTCACCACGTCGACGGGCAACACACTCGCCGGCCTCGCCTACCCCGTCGTCGTGGCGGCCGTGTCCGCGGTGGTCAGCCTGACCCTGCTGCGCGGAGGCAGGGACAACCGGTTCGTCCGCGCCGTCTGGGACCAGCTCGACACCCCCGAGCGGACGGACTCCCGCGCGCCCGCCCCCACCAGCTGATCGGATCCGGACGAGCACCCCGGGGTTCCGCCACGCACCGGACGTGGCGGAACCCCGCTCCGGCATGTCAGCTGCGGTTGCCGCCAAGGCCTGCCCGCAGACTCATGTTGAGGAGGATGCGCACGGCGGCCGTGGCGGCGGCCACCGCGAGCGACGCCCAGGTCGGGTGTCCGGCCAGCCGGATCAGGCCCGCTCCCAGCAGGAAGTCCGACAGCAACGCCACCGCCGGCTGCACCCGGTGCAGCCGGACGACGGTGAGGACCGCGGCCACCAGCCCCATCGCCGTGATCAGGAGGGCGAGCTGCCCCGCGAGCTGCCCCAGGGCGGCCGTCACGGCGTCCCGCCCGACGGACTCGCCCCGGCGCCGGCGGTCCGCTCCACCTCCTGGCGCTGTTCCTTGATCTCCTTGCCGAGGAAGTAGTTCAGCGCGGTCCGGATCGCGGCGATGGCGGCGAGCTGGCCGATCTGGGTGAACGTCGGGGCCACCGCGGTGCGCAGGATGTCCCCGGCGAGCTGGAACTCCAGGCCGAGGGCGAGATAGCGGCCCAGGCCGAGACGAATGCGGTTGAAGTCCTCGACCGGAGTATCTTTCCGATCTTTCGAGTAACGGGCCGCCGTGAAGGTATCGATGACGAAGCGAAGGAATGCGATCAGCGCGCCGACGAAGATGACGATCGCGCCGGCGAACTCCACCAGACGCGCCGCCAGGACGTCGACCGTGTCCCGCAGTGTCGAATCCGGCACGAATTCCCAGGCGAACATGCACGTTCTCGCTTCCTGCCGCCCATCGGCGACTCTGCCGATATTCGACATCATATGCGCGTGAAGCAAAGTTTTTATGGAACCCGGGTGTACGGTGACGCCATGAACCGCGTACCTGACGAGGGGTTGATCCTCGTTCCCGGGAATTCCCTGATCACCAGTACTCCGGAGGAAGGACGGGCCCTGGCGCTGACCCTGGCCCGCCATACCGTTCACAACATCCAGCCCGACCTGGACGTCCTCAAGGGCGGCCGGCCCAACTACGCCACCACCCCGGAAAGCCTGATCGAGGCGGCCCAGGTCGTGGCCATCGAATTCCAGACCATCGCCGCCGCCAACGACTACTGGCGCAAGTGACCCGATCCCCGCCGGCACTCCAGCGGGCGTCGGCGGGGATCTCGGCGACGCGGGTATGCTCCCAGCCACCCCGGGCCCTCAGAGAGGTCGACATGGAAGTTTCCGACCTGCGGATATTCCTGGCCGTCGCACGCACGAACGGCATCACCAAGGCGGCGCAGGAACTGCACACCGTGCAGTCGAACGTCAGCGCCCGCGTGCACGCCCTGGAGAAGGAGCTCGGCGCCGCCCTGTTCCGCAGGCATGCGCGGGGCGTCGCACTGACGAACGTCGGCGAGCAGTTGCTGCCCTACGCCGAACGCATCAGCAGGCTCGTCGACGAGGCGCTCCACGTCATCGGGGACGAGAGCGACCCGTGCGGACCGCTGCGGATCGGCGCGATGGAGACCACGGCCGGCATGCGGCTGCCCGGTGTCATGGCCGCCTTCACCGAGGAATGCCCCCGGGTCGATTTCTCCCTGGTCACCGGGCCCACCGAGCAGCTCGTCCGGGACGTCCTCGAATACCGCCTCGACGCCGCCCTGGTCGCCGGGCCGGTGCAGCAGCCGGACCTGGTCGAGACCTCCGTCTTCGTCGAACGCCTGGTGCTCGTCACCGCGCGCCGGGTGACCGACCTGGAGAGCGTGCTGCGCGATCCGAAGATCCTCGTCTTCCGCACGGGCTGCGCCTACCGCCGCCGGCTGGAGAGCATCCTGCACGCCCGCGGCGCGATCGGCGTGCGCTGCACGGAGCTGGGAACGGTGGAGGGAATCCTCGGCTGCGTCAGCGCGGGGATGGGCATCAGCCTGCTGTCGTCGGTCGCGATCGAGCAGTACGGCGGGCGGGACCAGCTCCGGGTCCACGAGCTGCCGGAGGACGAGGCACGCTGCGAGACCGTGTTCGTCCGGCGGGCCGACGTACCGCCCTCCGCGGCCCTGACGCGTTTCCTCGGCCACGCACAGGCCGTCGACCAGACCCCGCCGGTGCTGCGCATGGTCGGCGGCTCCTCGGCCGCCACCGGCTAGTCGGCCGGGCGCCATCTGCCGGTCACCCGGCGGTTCTCCCTCAGCGATGGCTCCCATCGCAAGCAATCGTTGGATCGGAATCCTCGGCGAACCTACTGTCCTCCTAACGCCGCACCGCCCGCCGGACGTACACGCGGGCGGTCGCCCGGACAAAGGGGACTTCGCCTTGTTGAAAACCCGTCTCACCCAGGCTTTCGGTATCGAGCACCCCGTCGTGCTCGCTCCCATGGACGTGGTGTCCGGAGGCCGGCTCGCCACCGCGGTGGCCACGGCCGGCGGCCTCGGCATGATCGGGGGTGGCTACGGCGACAGGGAGTGGCTGGAGCGCGAACTCGGCGCGGTGCACGGCACCCGGGTGGGCTGCGGCTTCATCACCTGGAGCCTGGCGCGCCGTCCCGGACTCCTCGACCTCGCCCTGGCGCACGAACCCGCCGCGGTCATGCTGTCCTTCGGCGACCCGACGCCCTTCGCCGACCGGATCCGCGCCGCCGGTGTGCCCCTGCTGTGCCAGGTGCACACCCTCGACCAGGCCCGCCAGGCCATCGACGCGCGAGCCGACGTCGTCGTCGGGCAAGGGGGCGAGGCCGGCGGACACGGCGTCGGATCGCGCTCGACCTTCACCCTCGTCCCCGACATCGCGGACCTGATCGCCGCCCGGGCCCCCGACACGCTGCTGGTCGCCGCGGGCGGCGTGGCCGACGGCCGTGGACTCGCCGCGGCGCTCGCCCTCGGGGCGGACGGCGTCCTCGCCGGAACCCGCTTCTGGGCGACCGAGGAGGCTGCCGTCTCCCCCCTCGCCCACCGCCGCGCCGTGGCGGCCGGCGGCGACGACACGGTCCGCACCCGGGTCTACGACATCGTGCGCCAATACCCCTGGCCGTCCGAGTTCGACGGGCGCCTGCTGCGCAACCCGTTCGTGGACCGCTGGCACGGCCGTGAGGCGGACCTGGTCGCCCATATGCCCGAGGCCGTCGCGGAGTTCCATCAGGCGGTGGCGGAGCAGGACTTCGACGTCGCGAACATGATCGTCGGAGAGGCGGTCGGGCAGGTCCGCGAGATCCTGCCCGCGGGCGACGTCGTACGCCGTATGGCCCGTGAGGCGGCCGAGCGCCTGGGCCGTTTCGCGCCGGAGACCGCCGCGCTGACCGGCTGAGCCGGCGCTTCCCCCCAGGCCGGGGCGGGTGCCCCTCCCCGCCGCACTCGCCCCTTCCCTCAGACCCGGGGTTCCGTCGTGCCCTGACACCGGCGGAGCCCCGTACCCCAGATCATCCCGAGGAGACCTCGATGTCCCGCTCCCGCACCACCCGCACCACCCGCACCACCCGTCTCGCCGTGATCGCCGGCGTGGCCGTCGCCGCCACGGTCACCGCAGGCTGCTCCAAGCGCACCGACGCCGACAGCGGCGACGGCTCCGCCGAGGCGACCGGCAAGAGGGTCTCCGTCGTGGTCGTGTCCGGCCCGCTGAGCGACCCGTTCTTCGGCGCCATGAAGAGCGGATCCGACGCGGCAGGCAGAGAACTGAACGTCAGGACCGAGTACCTCAGCCCGACGTCGACGGACGCCTCAGGACCCACGCTCGCCAAGCTCATGCAGGCAGCCATCGCGAAGAAGCCCGACGCGATCGTCGTCGGCGACTTCTTCCCGGAGGCGCAGAACCCGGAGATCAAGGCGGCGATCAAGGCCGGCATCCCGGTCGTCGTCATCAACTCCGGCCAGACGGACTGGAAGCAGCTCGGCGCCCTGACCTTCGTCGGCCTCGACCCCTCGATCGCCGGCGCCCGGGCGGGCGCCGAGATGGTCTCGCGCGGTGTGCAGAAGGGACTGTGCGTCAACTCCGTACCGGGCAATCCCGCGCTGGAGCAGCTCTGCCAGGGCTACATCGACGCGATCAAGAAGGGCGGGGGCACGGCGACCTCACTGCGCCTCCCCTACCAGGACTCCACCAACCCCACCAAGGTGACACAGACCATCGCGGGCGCCCTCCAGGCCGACCAGGGCGTCGACGGGGTCTTCACCACCGGTGCGGCCATCGCCGAGAACGCGCTCACCGCCGCGGACAACCTCGGCCGGAAGATCACCATCGGCAGCGGCGACCTGTCCACCAAGGCCCTTCAGGACGTCAAGGCCGGCAAGATCGCGTACGCCATCGACCAGCAGCCCTACCTCCAGACCTACTACGGCGTGCTCGCCGCCAAGCAGTACGCGCTGTACGGGCTCGCGCCGGCCGACGCCGTGCTCACGGGTCCGCGGGTCGTCGACCAGTCCGACGCGGCCTCCGTGCTCGAGATCAACCAGCGGTACCAGGGCATCCGCGGCGCCTCCTGACCCGCACCCCGACCCCGTACAGGCAGAGGAATCGCATGTCTCTCAACCAAGCTGCTCCGGCGGCCCCGCGCTGCCGGACAAGGCCGCCGAGCCGCCCGCCCCGTCCCTGTTCGCCCGGACGGTACGCCGTCCCGAGTTCGGCGCGCTCGTCGGCGCCGCCGCGGTGTACCTCTTCTTCGTGGTGACCGCCGCCGGAGCGGGCTTCACCAGCGTCGCCGGCACCGCGAGCTGGCTGGACACGGCCGCCGAACTCGGTGTGGTGGCCACGCCCGTGGCCCTGCTGCTCATCGCCGGGGAGTTCGATCTGTCGATCGGCTCCACCGTCGGCGCCACCTCGGTGATCGTCGCCATCGGCAGCGGTACGTACACGATGCCGCAGTGGGTCTCGATCCCGCTGGCCCTGGGCTTCGGACTGCTGGTCGGACTCGTCAACGGCCTGGTGGCCACCCGTACCAGGCTCCCCTCCTTCATCGTCACGCTGGGCAGCTCCCTGGTGGTCGGCGGCGGTGCCCTGGGCATCAGCCGCGCGCTGTCCGGGAGTACGGCGGTCACGCTGGCGCCCGAAGCGGGCGTGCGGGCCGTGTTCGGCTCCAAGGCGGGCCAGTTCCAGGTGTCCATCGTCTGGTGGCTGGCCATCACCGTGCTCGCCTGGTGGGTGCTGACCCGCACCCGTACCGGAAGCTGGATCCACGCCACCGGCGGCGCCCCGGACGTCGCGCGTGACGCCGGTGTGCCGACCGCACGCGTCAAGGTCGGACTGTTCATGGCCACGTCGGCGGGCGCCGCGCTCGTCGGCGTGCTCCAGACGGTGTCGTACGGCGGCGGCGACGTCACCCGGGGCAGCAGCTTCATCTTCAACGGAGTCATCGCGGCCGTCATCGGCGGCGTCCTGCTCCAGGGCGGTTACGGCTCGGCGGTCGGCGTCCTGCTGGGCACGGCGACCTACGGGATCGTCAGCCTCGGCATCTTCTACACCGGCTGGAACACCGACTACGCGCAGCTGTTCCTGGGCGGACTGCTGCTGGTCGCCGTGATGGCCAACAACTACTTCCGCAAGCTCGCACTCGGTGGCAGGTGACCCTGATGACGAACACGACGACCACGACGCCCACGGCCCGTCCCCTCATCGAACTGAGGGACGTCACCAAGCGGTTCACCGGGGTGACCGCGGTGGCGGACGTCTCGCTGACCGTCCGTCCCGGGGAGGTGCTCTGTCTCCTCGGCCACAACGGCGCCGGCAAGTCCACCCTGATCAAGATCCTCTCCGGGGTCCACACGCCCACCGAGGGCACCCTGCTGATCGACGGGGAGCCCGTCGCGCTCGGTGGCCCCCGCGCCGCCCTGGACCGCGGCATCGCGACCGTGCACCAGGGCGCGGGCACCGTGCCGCTGATGAGCGTCGCCCGCAACTTCTTCCTCGGCGCGGAGCCGACCAAGGGCCGGGGCCCGCTGCGCCGGTTCGACTCCGCCACCGCCGCCCGGATCGCGCTGGAGGAGATACGGGAGCTGGGCATCCGCCGGATCCGGGACGCCGAGCAGCTGGTGGGCACGATGTCGGGCGGCGAGCGCCAGGCCCTGGTCATCGCCCGCGCCCTGCACTTCGGCGCACGGGTGCTGATCCTGGACGAGCCCACGTCGGCGCTCGGTGTCCGCGAGGCCGAGATCGTGCTGCAGGCGGTGGAGAAGGCCAGGGACCGCGGGGTCGGGGTCGTCCTGATCACCCACCAGGCGCATCACGCCCTGCGGGTGGGCGACCATTTCGCCGTGATCGCGCACGGTCGTCTCGTCGCCTCCTTCGCGCGCGGCGAGAAGGCGGCCGCCGAGGTCGTCGATCTGATGGCGGGCGGCACGGCGATGCAGGAACTGGAGCGTGGGCAGGCGTGACCGGCGAGGTGTACGGCCACACGGAGCCGGAGTTCGCGGGCGTGCGGGAGGCCTTCGAGAGCAATCTCCGGTGCGGCGACGACCTCGGTGCCTCCGTGGCCGTCTTCCGGTACGGCCGCCCGGTCGTGGACCTGTGGGGCGGGGAGCGGGACGACAGCGGGGCGCCCTATCCGCGCGACGCCCTGCATGTCGGCTACTCGGTGACCAAGGGGGTGATGGGCCTGGTGCTCGCGAGCCTGGTGGACACCGGAGAGGTCGACCTCGACGCTCCGGTGTCGGCCTACTGGCCGGAGTTCGCCGCCGCCGGCAAGAGCGGCGTCCTGGTGCGCGAACTCGCCTCGCACCAGGCGGGATTGAGCGCGTTCGAGCAGCCCGTCACGGTGGCCGACCTCGCCGACTGGGACGGCTGTGCCGGACGTCTGGCCGCACAGGCGCCCGCGTGGACGCCCGGGGGACGGCACGGCTATCACCCGTTGACGCTGGGCTATCTGGTGGGCGAGGTGGTCCGACGGGCGGCCGGGCGTACGGTGGGGAGCCTGCTGCGTGAGCGGTTCGATCCCGACGGCACCCTCCAGGCGTGGATCGGCCTGCCCGGGGAGCACGCCGCCCGGGTCGTCCCCTACCGGCCCGGCTCCCCCACCCCGGGCATCGGCGCGTGCCTGGCGGCCGCCGACGCCACGGAGGGCAGCGCGACGCGCGCCGCCTTCCACAACCCCGGGATCTCGGCGGACCTGTTCGCGGATCCGGCGCTGTGGGCGCCGGAGATCCCGGCTGCCAACGGCGTGTTCGACGCCCGGTCGCTGGCCCGCCTCTACTCGTCCGTCGTCGACGGACCGCTGCGGTCGATCTCGTCCCGCACGGTGGACACGGTACGGCGCGAGCTGGCCCACGGTCCGGACGCGGTACTGGTCGACCAGCCCACCCGGTTCGGCACGGTGTTCGGGTTGTCCTGCCCGCGCCAGCCCATGCTAGGGCCCGGTTCCTTCGGCGCGGACGGCCTGGGTGGGCATCTCGCCTTCGCACACCCCGAGTCGGGCGTCGCGTTCGCCTTCCTCACCACCCGGGCGGTCCTCGATCCGACACCGCACACCCGGCTGTGGCGCCTGCTGTCCGCGGTCGCCGCCGCCCTATGAGCCCGGGCGCGTCCCCCTATTGTCCTCGGAGCGGAACCCGGCGGTGTCGTTCATACCGAGTTGCAGGGTGACCTTGCAGTCCTTCGCGCCCTCGAGGCGCCGGTCGGTGTCCGCGTCGTAGCCGACCGGACCGGTCATGGGCATGTTCCGGCCGTCCGCTCCCCGGCGACGAAATGCACCGTGACCTGGTCCCCCTGCCGCACCGAGAGGCCGGTCCCCGCCTGGGCGACCCGGCTGACGGTCGTGATCTCCGGCTCCTCCTCGAACGGCAGGACCCCGGTGAGGAACAGGCCGCGGCGCCCGGCCCGCCCCTGGTCACGGTGTCCTCGTCGGCCGACACGACCGCGGCCGGGCGCAGCGGTCCGAGCCGGTCCGTCAGGACGGGTTCGGCTCAAGCCTGCCGCACGGGGCGATCCGGGTATGCCTCCGGTCCGACTATGCTGGCCGGATGGCTGGCCTCCCTGTCGACGCTCCTGGAAAAGACCGGCAGGAGCGCATCCTGGACGCGGTTCTCCGCCTGCTCTCGCAGCACGGCATCTCCGGTGTGAGCATGCGCGCCGTCGCGCGTGAGGCGGGCGTCGCCCTGGGGCTGGTCAACTACTACTTCGACGACAAGACCAGCCTCATCCGCGCCGCCCTGCGCCGTATCGAGGAGCAGGATGTCGCTCTGGTCGAGTTCACCCCGGGGGCCTCGCCCGAACGGCAGTTGCGTGCGGCGCTGCGGCGCGTCGCGGCGCCGGAGTTCCTGACCACGGAGTACCTGTCGCTGCGCCTGCAGCTGTGGTCGCTCGCCCAGGCCCACGAGGACTTCGCCCAGATCAACACGGCGGCGCAGAAGCGCTACCGGGCGGGTCTCGCCGCGCTGATCCAGGCCGCCCGACCGCATCTCGGCCGGGGCGAGTGCAACCGGCGCGCGGCCGACGTGGACGTCGTACAGAACGGCATGTGGCTGACCGCGCTGCTCGGCCTGGACCGGCCTTCCCTGCGCCGCGCGGTGGCCCGGTGCGAGGAGATCGCGCTCGCACCCTGACTCCCGGGCGGCCCCTGATCCCGTCCGCCCCATGAGTGCTCTTGTCATGTGCACATCCACGTGCACGATTGAACGATCGTTCGAGGAAGGTATTGAACGATCGTCCAGTCGGGCGTAGCGTGACGCCCATGATTCCCGTCACGATGGATGACGTACGCAGCATCTCCGCGGGTTTCCACACGAACCCCGCCCTCTCCATGTCGCTCCGCTCAGCGGCGTACGTGGATCCCCAATGGTTCGACGCCGACCTCAAGGGCGTCTTCGCCCGCACCTGGCAGTGGATCTGCCATGTCGAGAAACTCAGATCCCCGGGCAGCTATGTCGCGGCGACCGTCGCGGGAATGCCCGTCGCGGTGGTCCGTGACCGCGAGGGAGGCCTGCGCGCCTTCTACAACGTCTGCAAGCACCGCGCCCACGAACTCCTCTCGGGATCCGGGACCACCCGGAACATCGTCTGCCCCTACCACGCCTGGACCTACGACCTCGGCGGAGGACTGCGAGCGGCCCGCCGGGCCGATGCCATGGAGGGCTTCGACAAGTCGGAGATCTGCCTGGACCAGGTCCAGGTGGAGGAGTTCGGCGGCTTCGTGTACGTCAATCTGGACCCGGCCGCGGCGCCCCTCGCCCGGCAGGCCCCGGATCTGGCGGCGGACATCGCCCACTGGGCCCCGGACGTGGCAGAACTGACGCACGCCAGGCGTCTGACCTTCGAGCTGCGGAGCAACTGGAAGAACGTCGTCGACAACTTCCTGGAGTGCTACCACTGCCACATCGCACACAAGGAGTTCGTCGACCTGGTCGACATGAGCACCTACGAGGTCAGGACGCACGGCATCTGGTCCAGCCACTTCGGCGAGGCGGGGCAGCGCGCGAACTCCGTCTACGACGTCTCGGGCGCGACGGTCCGCCAGCATGCGGTGTGGTGGCTCTGGCCCAACACCTGCCTCCTGCGCTACCCCGGGCGCGGAAACTTCATGGTGTTGCAGATCCTGCCCGCGGGACCCGAACACACCTTGGAGACCTGGGACTTCTACTTCGAGACGCCCGAACTCAGCGACGCCGAGGTCCAGTCCGTCACGTACATCGAGGACGTGCTGCAACAGCAGGACATCGCCCTCGTCGAGAGCGTTCAACGTGGCATGCGGACACCGGCCTTCGACCAGGGCCGTATCGTCTACGACCCCTCCGGATCGGGCCTCTCCGAGCACGGGGTGCATCACTTCCACGGCCTTCTCCTCGACGCGTACGGAAAGCTGGCCGACGGGGCGGGGGGCTGAGGGACGCCATGGCGAAACCTGTCATCGTGACGTGCGCCCCCACGGGCGGTATCCACACCCCGACGATGTCACCGCATCTCCCGGTGACGCCCGAGGAGATCGCGGCGAGCGCCATCGAGGCGGCTCAGGCCGGTGCCGCCGTCATTCACCTGCACGCCCGCGATCCCGAGACCGGGAAACCGGATCCGAGGCCGGAACTGTTCCAGGCGTTCATGCCGAGGATCGCGGACGCCTGCGACGCGGTCCTCAACGTCTCCACGGGCGGCGGACTCGGAATGACCCGCGAGGAACGACTGCGCGCGGCCGTCGCGACCTCCCCCGAAATGGCCTCGCTCAACGTCGGCTCGCTGAACTTCGGCATCTTCCCCATGCTGGAGAAGCACTCCCGGTGGAAACACCCGTGGGAGCCGGAGTTCCTGGAGTCGACACGGGACTTCGTGTTCAAGAACACCTTCGCCGATCTCGAGTACATCGTGAAGGAACTGGGGCACGGCCACGGCACGAAGTTCGAGTTCGAGTGCTACGACCTCGGCCACCTCTACAACCTGGCCTGGCTGATCGACCAGGGCTGGGTCGAGCCGCCGTTCTTCGTGCAGCTGGTCTTCGGCGTGCTGGGCGGAGCCGGCGCGGACCTCGCCAACCTGCACCACATGCACACCATCGCGGACACGCTCTTCGGCGACGACCACGAGTGGTCCGTCCTGGCCGCCGGGCGTCACCAGATGCCGTTCGCGACCCAGGCCGCCCTGCTCGGCGGCAACCTGCGCGTCGGCCTGGAGGACAGTCTCTTCATCGGGCGGGGCGAACTCGCCCCCTCCAACGCCGCCCAGGTGACGAAGATCCGGGGCCTCGTCGAGTCCCTGGGACACGAGCTGGCCACTCCGGCCCAGGCTCGGGCACGTCTTGGACTGAAGGGCGGCGACCATGTCCGTTTCTGATCCCGGCGACCGGCCGCGGAGCGCCTCCGGCGGGCGGGTGGCGGTCCTGGGCGGCGGGTTGATCGGCCGCAGCTGGACCGCCCTCTTCCTGGCCGCCGGGAAGTCCGTGGCCGTCCACGACCCGGACCCGGCCACGGAGGCCCGGGTGAAGGAGACGGTCGAAGCGGCCTGGCCCGTGCTCACCGCCCTCGGTCTGGCGAGGACCGAAGCAGCCGAGGCGGAACTGGTCGTCTGCGACGACCCACGCGCCGCGGTGGAGGGCGCGGAGTTCGTCCAGGAGAGCATCCCCGAGCGGATCGCCCTCAAGCACGAGCTGTACCGGATCATCGAACCGGCCCTCGGCGCGGACACGGTGGTGGCCTCGTCCGCCTCCGGCCTGACCCTCGGCGAACTGCAAGGAGGGTGGCGGCGGCCGACGCGGTTCGTCCTCGGTCATCCGTTCAACCCTCCCCATCTGATCCCCCTCGTCGAGGTGATGGGCAACGAACGCACCGGCCCGGGTGTGGTCGAACGGGCCCGACGGTTCTACGAGTCGGTCGGCAAGGTGACGATCGAGGTCAGGCGTGAGGTTCCGGGTCATGTCGCCAACCGCCTCCAGGCCGCGCTCTGGCGGGAGGCCATCCACCTCGTGAACGAGGGGGTCGCGACGGTGCGGGACATCGACACCGCGGTGTCGTCCGGCCCGGGACTGCGGTGGGCCGTCATGGGGCCCACGGAACTGTTCCACCTGGGAGGCGACGACGGCGGTCTCGCCACGTTCTGCGCACGCTACGGCGACAGCTTCAACCGCTGGTGGGACGACCTCGGCCGCCCCCGCCTCGACGAGGCCACCGTGGCCCGACTGGTCGAAGGCCTGTCCTCGGCCGGGGACCCGGACGGCATCAGGGGTCTCGCCGCCCGACGCGACTCGCTCCTCACGGCGGTCGTCGCAGCCACGCACGGTCACCCTGCCGCCTCCGCGTCCGCTTCGCGGCGGACCGAGGACGACACGTGAACGCCCCGTTCGACATCGATCACACCTCGTTCGCGGTGCACGACGCCCTGGGCTGGGCGACCCGGTGGCGTCGCGAGCTGGGGGCGGTGCCCGTGTGCGGGGAGGCTCTCGCGGAATTCCGCTACCTGCTGCTGTACGTCGGCACGGTCGACGGCGGCGGCCGGCTGGAACTGCTGGAGCCCGTCGGCCCCGGATTCCTGACCCGCTTCCTCTCCGCCCGGGGCGAGGGCCCTCATCACCTCACCTTCACCGTCCCCGACCTGGCGAAGACCGTGAGCCGTGTCCGTTCCCTCGGGATGACCGTGGTGGGCGAGAGCTACGAGCATCCTCCGTGGCGCGAGGCGTTCGTCCTGCCGGATTCCGTCCACGGCACGGTCATCCAGCTCGCGCAGTCCGACCGGTCCTACCCGGACCCCCACGAACTCGTCGGCAGCGCCGACCGGGATCCCTCGGCCCTGCCGAGCGTCGCGGGCGCGACGGACCCCTTCTGGTGGGCCTCGCTCCGGGACACGCCCCCCGGAGACCCGGTGCGACTGGGCCCCACCCACCTCGGATCCACCCGGACGGCGCTCTCGCGACGCCTGTTCGAGGACGTCCTCGGTGCCCGGGGCAGCGAGCGCGACGGCTTCCTGGAGCTGGTCTGGCCGAGCGGGTCGATCCGTGTGCACGCCGCCGCCACTCCGGGAATCACCGGAGTCGGTCTCCTCGGCGGACCAGCTCGGCGCCTGGGGGCGGCACCTGGTTTCACGCGCGGCGGAAGAAGTCCCACATGATCCGGCCGGCGTCGATCTCCTGGGTCACACCGCCCAGCGCGGCAGGCCACTCGGCCGTCGAACCCGGCCAGGTGTGCCCGCCGCCGTCGACGACGTACGACACGACGTCGTCGCCCCCGCGGCAGGCGCCGTACGTCCTGCGCGTCACGTGTGCGGTGACCGTGGTCGTGCGGGGGGCCTGCCGGCAGCCGTCGAGCGCCGCCCACCGCCGCTCGGCCGCCTCGGCGCCGTAGCCCCAGTACGCCGCGCCCCCGCCGTGGTAGGGGTTGACCGGGTCGGCGGTGCCCGAGAAGGACAGGACCGGCACTCCGCGGCCGGGCTGGCAGGTGTCGGGGTCGGGTGCGAAGGTGCCGTCGGCGTCCTGCATGGGCGCCCCGGCGCGCAGTCCCGCCACCGCGGCGACGGCCGCGAGCCGGTCCGGGCGGTCGCAGGCGTACTGCGACACCATGCGGGCACCGCCGGAGTAACCGGTCGCGTACATCTTCCGCGCGTCGGTGCATCCGTTCCGGGTCAGCGCGTCGACGGTGTCGTCGAGGAACCGCTCGTCGTCGGGGCCGCCCGGGGCGGTGACGTACGGGACGTTCCACCGGTACCCGGGCGCCGCGTCGAGCGCGCCCTGCGGTGCCACGACCAGGAAGCCCTCGCGGTCGGCGGTCCGTTCCAGCCCGCTGCGGTCGAGCTGCTCGGCCGCCGTGCTCTGGCTGCCGTGCAGGTTCAGCACCGTCGGCAGGTGTCCGCGGCCCTGCGAGCGCCGGGGCAGGTAGACCAGGACGGTGCGTTCCCGACCGTCCGAGAGCAGGGTGAGCGTGGTGCGTCCGGCGGGCAGGGCGCACCGGGCGGAGCCGCCCGGCGAGTTCGTCTCCTCGTACGGCGTCCCGGACGCGGCGGCGGGCTGTGCGGGTGCCGCGAGCAGCAGGCCGCACGCCAGCGCGAGGGCCGTTCGCACGAGCTGGGGTCGTTGCATGGGAGGTACTCCGTTTCCGTGCGGAGGTTTCCGTGCGGGGAAGGGGGAGGCCGTGCCCGGAAGGGAAGAAGGCGTCCGCGGGCATGGCGAAGCCGCCCCGGCTCGGGTGAGGTGAGGGGGTGGGAGGGGTCGGACGCCGTCAGGAGGCGGTGGTGTCGCCCCGGGTGTCCCGCAGGAGCGCGTACAGCGCGAAGAGGTCACGCCGCGGCGCCACATGGAGTTCGTCCGCCTGCCAGACGACGAAGGCGACCAGGGGGTGCGCGCCGAGGGCGTCCAGGTCGGCGGCCGACGGGTCGCTCAGCCGGAAGCGGAGACGGACGAAGCAGTGCGTCAGCCCGGTGACGTTCTCCCGGCCGCCGACGGCCCGCAGGATCGCGGCCGCGACGGACTCCACGGACTCCGCGGACGGGTCGCTAGCCGCCGACATGGGTGTCCTCCGGCGTGTCGGTGCGCGTCGTCAGTCGGCTGACGTGCAGCGCGAGATAGAGGATCTCCTCGCGGCCGACCTGCCAGTCGAACAGTTCCTCCATACGGAGCGCCAGCCGCTCCGCGCAGGCGTACTCGAGCGGCCTGGCGCTCTTGACGGCCTCGCCGATCTGGTCGGCGACCTCGGGGGACTGCTTGCCGTCGCGGGCCCGCAGGAAGAGGTACCGCAGATGGGTGATGAACCGTGCCGCGGAGAGGGAGCGCTGGTCGATGGTGACGCCGAAGGTCTCACCGATCATCTCCAGCGCGACCCTGAGCCACTGGGTCATCTGCACGGTCGCCGCGAGGTCACCGGAGCCGATCTGGGCGTTGACGAAGTGGAGGGCGAGCGGCAGGGCCTCGGTCTCGTCCATGCGGACACCGAGGCGCCGCTCGATGATGTCCAGGGCCAGCGCGCCCATCTCGGCCTCCGCCGGGTACAGGTTCTCGATCTCCCACTTCAGCGGGTACTCGATGGAGGCTCCGGCGCGGGCCCGGGCGAGCGCGAAATGCACATGGTCGGCCAGGGGCAGCAGGACGTGTTCGCTGATCTTCTCACCGAGCCTGGCCCGCGCGGCGGCGACGACCTCCTCCATCACCTCGATCTCGTCGAGCGGGATCTCGGCCGCCAGGGCGGCGAGGCGCTCGGCGGGCATCGCCTGGGCCACGAACTGGCGCTCGACCCGGCCGGCGTCCACGGCGTCGCCGGGCTTGACCTGGAATCCCAGTCCGCGCCCGAGGTACACCGTCTCGGTGCCGTGCTCGTCGACGCCGAGCACGACGTTGTTGTTGAAGATCTTCTTGACGCGCATCGTTGCGTGAGTCCTTACTGGCCAGGCCCAGGGGCAGCATAACCGGGCCCCCGGGCCGTGCCGTGGGCGTGGCGGGGACTACGATCTCCCGTCGCCCCGCGTCAGGGTGGCGCCCTGGCTGCGGATGACGTCGGTGTACCAGTCGAAGGACTCCTTGCGGTGCCGGGCGAGGGTGCCCGTGCCGTCGTCGTCGCGGTCGACGTAGATGAAGCCGTACCGCTTGCTCAGCTGGGCGGTGCTGGCGCTGACCAGGTCGATACAGCCCCACGTGGTGTACCCGAGGACGTGCACGCCGTCGGCGATCGCCTCGCCGACCTGGAGCAGGTGGTCGTTGAGGTAGGCGATGCGGTAGTCGTCCCGCACGGTCGGCCGGCCGTCCACGACGACGAGTTCGTCCTTGGCCCCGAGGCCGTTCTCCACGATGAACAGGGGCTTCTGCCACCGGTCCCAGAACTGGTTCAGGACGATGCGCAGTCCGGTGGGGTCGATCTGCCACCCCCACTCGCTGGCCTTCAGCGTCGGGTTCGGGACGCCGCCCATGATGTTGCCCTCGCCCGCCTCGCGGCGCTCGGGGTCGGCGGTCTCGCAGACGCTCATGTAGTAACTGAAGGACACGAAGTCGACGGTGTGGGTGAGGAGTTCGCGGTCCTCGTCGGTGATGTCGAGCTCGATGCCGTTCTCGCGCAGATGGCGCAGCGCGTAGCCGGGGTAGGCGCCGCGCACATGGACGTCGCCGAACATCAGGTTGGCGTGGTCCGCGTGCATCACGGCGAGGGCGTCGGCGGGGTCGGGGGTGAGCGGGTAGAGGGGCATGGCGAGGACCATGCAGCCGACCTGGACGCCCGGCACCGTCTCGTGGGCGATCTTGGTGGCCAGCGCGCTGGCGACGAGTTCGTGGTGGATGGCCTGGAAGAGTTCGCGCCGGGGCAGTTCCTCCTTCGGGGTCGCGATGGCGCCGCTCATGAAGGGGGCGTGCAGCACCGAGTTGATCTCGTTGAAGGTGAGCCAGTACTTCACGCGACGGCCGTAGCGGTCGAAGAGGACGCGCACGTACCGCTCGTAGCAGCCGATCAGCTCGCGGCTCGCCCAGCCGTTGTACTTCTCCGCGAGGGCGAGCGGCGTCTCGTAGTGGGAGATGGTGACGAGGGGCTCGATCCCGTGCTTCTCGAGTTCGTCGAGGACCCGGTCGTAGAAGGCGAGCCCCTCTTCGCTCGGGAGGGCGTCGTCGCCGTGGGGGAAGATCCGGCTCCAGGCGATGGAGAAGCGGAAGACGGAGAATCCCATCTCGGCGAAGAGGGCGATGTCCTCGGCGTAGCGGTGGTAGAAGTCGACGGCCTCCAGCTTGAGGTTGTCGGGCGTGGGGTGCTGGGTGCGCGGGCCGGCGAGGCCCCTGGGCAGGACGTCCTGGATGGAGACGCCCTTGCCGCCGACGTCGTGGGCGCCCTCGATCTGGTTGGCGGCCGTCGCGCCGCCCCAGAGGAAGTCCGTGGGGAAGGGGCGGGGGATGGTCGTCGGGTCGGTCATGGTTCTCCTCAGCCGATGAGGTCGAGTGCGGCGTGGCGGGGGGAGACCTCGCCGGTGGCGGTGGGGACGACCGCGCTGTGGTCGCCGGGGTCGGTCACGATCAGCACGGTGATCGGGTTGTAGCCCGCGTCCGTGATCACCTGGAGGTCGACGTCGGTCAGCAGGTCACCGGCGTGCACACGCTGGCCCTGGGTGACGGCGGGGGTGAAACCGCGGCCCTGGAGTTCGACCGTGTTGAGGCCGATGTGCACCAGCACCTCCACCCCGCTGTCGGTGCGGATGCCGAAGGCGTGCGGCATGGCGCTCACGAGCGTGCCCGAGACGGGGGCGTACACCTTGCCCTCGCTGGGGACGACCGCGAGGCCCTGGCCCATCGCCCCGGAGGCGAACACCTGGTCGGGGACCTCGTCGAGCGGGACCACCTTGCCCGCGACCGGGGTCCGGAGCGTCGCCGCCGTCCCGTCGGCCGGGGCGCCGCCGTCCGCCGGCTCGGTGGCGTCGGCCGGTGCGCCCGCCGCCGGCAGGTCCTTGAAGCCGAGGACGAGCGTCAGGACGAAGGCGATCGCCATGCCGACCGCGCAGCCGATCAGCTGGAGGGCGAAGTTGCCGACGTCCAGGGTGGCGGTCACGGTGATGGCGCCGGGCACGACGAAACCGGTGGTCGCCGAGCCGCCGGCCGCCGCGACGGCACCGCCGACCGCGCCGCCGACGCAGGCGAAGACGAACGGGCGCTTGAGCCGCAGGGTGACGCCGTAGATCGCCGGCTCGGTGATGCCCGCCAGGAAGGCGGAGACTGCGGCCGGACCGGCCACCCCCTTCAGGTCCCGGTTGCGCGTCCTGAGGAAGACCGCGAAGGCGGCCGCCGCCTGGGCCAGCACCGGCGCGAACAGCGCTGCCACCAGCTCCGAGTGGCCGGTGGCCGCGAGCTGCTGGGTCATGATCGGGACGAAGGCCCAGTGGACGCCGAAGAGGACGAAGACCTGCCACAGGCCGCCGAGCACACCGCCGGCCGCCCACGGCGCCAGACCCCAGAGCCGGTCGACGCCGGAGGCGAGGAGGTCGCCGACCCAGGTCGAGGCGGGGCCGATGGCGAGGAAGGAGACGGGCACGACGACGGCGAGCGTGATCAGCGGGGTGACGAAGTTGCGCACGACGGACGGCATCACCCGCTCGACCAGGCGTTCCACGTGCGACTGGCAGTACACCGCGAGGATGGTCGGGATGACGGCGGACAGGTAGCTGACCATCACGACGGGGATGCCGAGGAAGGTCACCTTGCCGCCCGCCGCGTCGAAGGCCTGGAGGGTGACGGGGGTGCCGTCCGGGCCGGGGATGACGGCGATGGTGGCGGAGTAGACCAGGGCGCCGGCGATGGCGACCGCCGTGAACGGGTTTGCCTTGAACCGCTTGGCCGCGGTGACGGCCAGCAGGATCGGCAGGAACTGGAAGGCGGCGTCGGCGGTCGCGAACCAGATCGCATAGGTCGAGGTGGCGCCGAAGCCGGGGCTGATCTTCACCGCGACCGCGAGGAATGCCTTGAGCAGGCCGACGGCGGCCAGGGTCCACAGGAACGGGGTGAAGATGCTGGTGACGAGGTCGATGGTCCGCGCGAGGAGGCCTCCGGAGGCGCTGGCTCCGCCGCCGTCCACGCCCTGGGCGAGGACCTCCTCGTAGACCTGTCCCACCGTGTTGCCGATGACGACCTGGAACTGGCCGCCGGCCTCGACGACGGTGATGACCCCCTTCGTGGACTCGACCGCGGCCTTGTCGGCCTTGGCCGGGTCGACGAGAACGAAACGCAGCCGGGTCGCGCAGTGGGCGAGGGATCTGACGTTGTCCTTGCCACCGACACCCCGCAGGACGTCTTCGGCGATCGTTGTGTACTTGCCTGTTGCCACGGCTCCTCCTCGAGCCCCGCTGTTCCGGACCCGTTCACCCGAGTGTCGGGCAACAAAAAAACCCAAGCCGCGACCGTTTCCCCTTCCGGGGAACAACGGGTCTCAGCTTGGGTTTTGCCTGTGGTCCAGTAACAATCCCAGCTTTTCCTGGACACCTGGAGGTGTCTTGGGGCGAGACAGTAGACCGCCGGTTTTGGCGGTGTCCAGACGTCGGACCGACTTTTGTGGCCGTTGACTCCCGGGCGGCGTCGCGGCTACGGTTCGGCGCACGGATTGTGACCGGCGTGAGCCGGGCAAGACCTGGGACGAGCTGTCGTGAGGCGCTCGCTCCCGGGTCTTTTTTTATGTGCGTCGCGGTCGCCGGAGGCGGCCCGAAGGCAAGGGAGAGTGGGCTTTTGCGCACGCATGACGTCCAGTGGGGGATCCTCGGGGCGGGCAGGATCGCCCGAGTCTTCGCGGCCGAACTGGCCGCCGCCGGTCTGCGCGTGGCGGCGGTGGCCGCCCGCGACGGCGACCGTGCGGCGCGGTTCGCGCGGGAGACCGGGATCGCCCGCTCCCACGGGTCGTACGAGGCACTCGTGGCGGACCCGGACGTGGACGCCGTGTACGTCGCCACGCCGCAGCCGTTCCACTCCGAGCACGCGCTGCTCGCGATCGAGGCGGGCCGGGCGGTGCTCGTGGAGAAGTCGTTCACGGCCGACGCCCCGTCGGCGGAGCGGCTGGTCGCCGCGGCCCGGAGCCGGTCGGTGTTCCTGATGGAGGCGATGTGGACCCGCTTCCTGCCGACCTTCGCCGAGCTGCGCGCCGAACTGGCGCGCGGCGCGGTCGGGGAGCTCACCGGCGTCGTCACCCACCACTTCCAGAAGCTGGACGACTCACCGACCGGCCGGCACTACGACCCGGCGCTCGGCGGCGGGGCCGTCGCGGACCTCGGGGTGTACGGGATCTCGTGCGCCTTCCACCTGCTGGGCCCCCCGCACCGCATCACCGTCACGGGCTCCGCCACACCGTCCGGCGTCGACACGAGCGCGTCGGTGCTGATGCGGCACGCCGGGGGCACCACCTCCACCACCCTCACGGGCATGGACACGCCCGGCCCCAACAGTGCCGCCGTGATCGGCACGGAGGGCTGGATCGAGCTGGACCCCTACTGGTTCACCTCGACGGGCTTCACCGTGTACGACGCCGGCCGCCCCGGCAGGCTCGTACGGCGCTACGACCCCCCGGCGACCGCCGGGCGCGGCCTGCACTTCCAGGCCCTGGAGGTGGAGCGGTGCCTGCGGGCGGGCGTGCCGGAGAGCCCGCTCGCGCCGCTCGACGAGAGCGTGGCCGTGATGCGCGCCCTGGACGAGATCCGCGCCGGGGTGCTCGCCGCCGCGGAACCGGAACCGGCGTCCGCGGGGCGGCGATGAGGCTGCACCTCGTGCGGCACGCGCGCACCGAGTACAACGCGGCCGGCCGGCTCCAGGGCTGGTGCGACTCGCCGCTGGCGCCGGACGGTCTGCCCGGACTGCGCGCCACCGCCCGGCACCTCTCCGGGGTGCGGTTCACCGCGGCCTGGGCGAGTCCGTCCGGGCGGACGATGGCCACCGCGCGGGAGATCCTGCGCCACCACGACGGCGTCCGGCTGCGGGCGGACGACGGGCTGCGGGAGTATCCGTTCGGCGCACTGGACGGCCGCCCCGAGAGCGAGCTGTTCGACCGGGTCGAGCCGCACGCGTTCTTTGCGGAGGTGATCGCCGGCAGGCATCCCGGACTCCCCGGCGGGGAACCGGCCGCGGAATACCTCGCCCGGGTCTCCGACGCCTTCGGACGGATCGCACGGGCCCACCCGGAGGGTGAGGTCCTCGTCGTCGGTCACGGCATCACGCTCGTCACCTATCTGACCCTCGTCGGGACCACCGGCGTCGTACCGCTCGGCAATTCCAGCGTGTCGATCGTCGAGATCACCGGCTCGCGCGCCGAGACGGTCGCCGTGGGATTCCAGCCCCCCGTACTCGATCGCTAGACGCTCGCCCACCTTTCCCTTCCCCCTCGGAGCCGTGAAATCAACGGCCCGCATCGACGATCTCCCCAAGGAGCGGGACATGCCGGAACGCCACGCCACCGTTTTGTGTTCGCAGGGCCTGCACGCCCGGCCGGCCGCCGCCTTCGCCCGTGCGGCGGCGAAGAGCGGACATCGGATCACCCTCCGCAGGACCGGCGGGGACCCGGTCTCGGTCAGCAGCACCCTCATGCTGATGAGCCTGGGACTCAAGGAGGGCGAGGAGGTCGTCCTGGCCTCCGACGACGACACGGCCGGGCCGGAGCTCGACCGGCTCGCCGCCCTGCTCGCCACCGAACTCGACGGACAGTGATGACCACCGCGAACCAGCCCCGAACGACGGCCGGGCTCGGGGTCGGCCGCTCGGCCGCCGTCGCCCCGCTCGTCGTGGTCCGGCCCGCGCCCGTGATCCCGCCGGACGCCCTGCGGCTCAGCGACCCGGCGGACGCCGGACCCGCCCTGGACACCGCCCTGCGGGCGCTGGCCGAGGTGGCGGACGAATTCGTCCGGCGGGCCGCCGACGCGCCGGGAGCGCTCGGCGACGTGCTGCGCTCCACGTCGGACATGGCGGCCGACCCGGAGCTGGCCGACCGGATCCGCGCCGGGATCGACCGGGGGCAGGGCCCGGCCGCCGCCGTGGACGGGGCCGTCGCCGAGGTCGTCGCGCTGCTCACGGCGGCCGGGGGCCTCTTCGCCGAGCGGTCGACCGACCTGAGGAGCGTGCGCGACCACGCGGTCGCCCGGGTCCTCGGGCTCCCCGCTCCCGGCCTGCCCCCGCTGCGCGAGCGGTCCGTCGTCTGCGCCGTCGACCTCTCCCCCGCCGACACCGCCTCGCTCGATCTGACGAAGGTGGCCGCCCTGGTCACGGAGTCGGGCGGGCCGACCGGGCACACGGCCATCATCGCCCGGCAGCTCGGCATCCCGTGCGTCGTCCGGGCGGCCGGGGTGACCCTGATCCCCGAGGGGACGGTCGTCGCCGTCGACGCCGCGGCCGGCACGGTCACGGCCGACCCGGACGACACCCTGGTCGACTCCCTGCGCGCACGGGCGCTGACCGAGCGGGCGCTGGCCGAGGACACCGCCGCGGGCGCGACCTCGGACGGCCGTCCGGTCGCCCTGCTCGCCAACGTCGGCACCGTCGAGGACATCGAGCAGCTCGGCCCCTCGGCGGCCGAGGGCGTGGGGCTCTTCCGTACGGAGGTGCTCTTCCTCGACGCGGTGGAGGCGCCGTCGCGCGACCGGCAGACCCCGGTGTACGCGCGTGCCTTCGCGGCGGCGAGGGGGGCCGTGACGACGGTGCGCACCCTCGACGCCGGCGCGGACAAACCCCTCGCGTTCGCCGTCCAGGAACCCGAGGAGAACCCGGCGCTGGGCGTCCGCGGCCATCGGCTCGTCCGTACGATGCCGGAACTGCTGGAGGAGCAGCTCGCCGCGCTCGGCGCGGCCACGCGGGCGCTGGCACCGGCCGATCGCGGCCGGGTGCGGGTGATGGCCCCGATGATCTCCACCGCGGAGGAGGCCCGGACCTTCGCCCGGCTGGCACGCGCGCACGGCGTGGAGACCGTCGGGGTGATGATCGAGGTCCCGGCGGCCGCGCTCCGGGCCGCTTCCCTCCTCGCCGAGGTCGACTTCGTCTCGCTCGGCACGAACGACCTCGCCCAGTACACGATGGCGGCCGACCGTCTGCGGGGCGGCCTGCACGACCTGCTGGACCCGTGGCAGCCGGCCGTGCTGGACCTCGTGGCGATAGTCGCCCGGGCCGGGGATGCCGCGGGCAAGCCGGTCGGGGTGTGCGGCGAATCGGCCTCCGACCCCCTGATGGCCCTGGCACTCACCGGGCTGGGCGTCACGAGCCTGTCGATGTCGGCGCCCGCGCTGCCCGCGGTGCGGCACGCCCTGCGCCGTCACTCCTCGGCCCGTTGCAGGGCGATCGCGGAAGCGGCCCTGGCCGCGCCGAGCGCCCCGCGGGCCCGCGAGGCCGCCCTCGCGCTCATGGATCCGGAGGTGGTGACCCGGCTCCGGCTCCACTAGGCGAACGGGCGACCCCGGCTCCCCCGGCTCCCCCGGCAGGGAGGTTCAGCACGATCGCCTCCTGCGGGATCACGGGCAGGAGTCGGCCGTTCTGAACACGTCACCCCGGCGCTCGAACTCCACGATCGTCTCGACGTAGGTGGCGGCGGCCCTGCCCAACTCGCGTTCCAGCAGCCAGAGGGCGCCGTCGATGCCGGACGAGACGCCGCCGGCCGTGATCAGGTCACCGTCGTCGACGACACGCTCGTCCATGACCTTGACCCCCTGTTCGGCGAGGTAGCGCTTGGCGAGGTGATGGGTCGTACAGGTGCGGCCCGAGGTGAGACCGGCGGCGGACAGCAGGATGACCCCGGTACAGACGCCGAGCACGGTCGCTCCGGCATCATGGGCGGAACGCAGTGCGGACGGCAGGTCGCCCTTGTCGATCTCCGCCCACACTCCGGCCCCGTCCCGCCGGTCGAAACCTCCGCCGGGCACGATGATCACATCGGCGTCCTGCGGGGACCAGGCCGCCGCCGGCACCTTCGTCCCGTAGCCGTAGGTCACTTCGGCCGCCGCTCCTCCCGTCACCAGCTTCACCGTGACCGGATGGGCCCGGGCTGCCACGGACAGCACCTCGAGCGGGCCGAAGACGTCCAGTTCCTCCACACCGTCGAACGTGACGATGTGGACGCGCAGCGGACTTCTGTCTGTCACCTGTGCCGAACCACCTTTTCCGACGAGCTCCACGGTCGCCACAGTAGCTCGGTCACGGGTGGTCACACGCTGAGCGCCGCCCGGACGGTCTGTTCCGCGGCCGTTCCGCCCTCGCCCGAGGACGTCACCCGTCCGGCCTCCAGGACGTGGTACCACTGGGCGGCGCGCATCGCGAAGCCGACGTGCTGTTCGACGAGGAGCACGGAGAGTCCGCCGCGCCGGGTGAGGGCGAGGATCGTCTCCTCGATCTCGGCCACGACCGACGGCTGGATGCCTTCCGTCGGCTCGTCGAGCAGGAGGAGCCGGGGGCGGGTGATCAGGGCGCGGGCGAGGGCGAGTTGCTGGCGCTGGCCGCCGGAGAGCAGACCGGCGCGGCGGCCGGAGAGCTCGCGCAGGACCGGGAAGAAGTCCAGCGCCTCGGCGGTCGCCGCCTTCCCGTCGGGGCGGCCGTCGGCGACGAGTCGGAGGTTCTCGGCGGTGGTGAGGTGGGGGAAGGACTGCTGGCCCTGGGGGACGTAGGCCATGCCCCGGGCGACCCTCCGGTGCGGGGCGAGGTGGGTGATGTCCTCGCCGTCGAGCCGGACGGTGCCGCTCCTGGCCTTGATCAGGCCCATGGCGGTGCGCAGCAGTGTGCTCTTGCCGGCGCCGTTGTGTCCGAGGACGGTGGCGACGCCGTCCTTCGGGACCGAGACGGTGACGCCGTGCAGGACCGTGGTGCGGTCGTAGCCGGCCCGGACGGAACTGATCTCGAGCATCTCTGGCTCACGCCTCCTCGGCGACGGCCACGGGAGTGGCGGGAACGGGATCGGTCGCGGGCCCCTGTTCCGCGGCGCGGCCGAGGTAGACCTCCTGGACCTTGGTGTCGGCCTGTACCTCGGCGACGGTGCCCTCGCTGAGGACCTTGCCCGCGTGCAGGACGCTGACGCTGCGGGCGAAGGAGCGCATGAAGTCCATGTCGTGCTCGATGACGACGACGGTGCGGTCCGCGCTGATCCGCTGGAGCAGTGCGCCGGTGGCCTCGCGTTCGTCGTGGCTCATGCCCGCGACGGGTTCGTCGAGCAGCAGCAGCCTGACGTCCTGGACGAGCAGCATGCCGATCTCCAGCCACTGCTTCTGTCCGTGGGCGAGCACTCCGGCGGGGCGCTCGCGCAGGTCGGTGAGTCCGGTGGTCTCCAGGGCACGCACGACCGGCTCGGGGAGGTCCTTGCGGCGGCGGAGCATCGTCCACACGTTCCGCCCGGCGCCCGCCGCGATGTCGAGGTTCTGCAGGACGGTCAGTTCCTCGAAGACCGTGGCCGTCTGGAACGTACGGCCGATGCCCGCACGGGCGATCTTCTGCACGGGCCGGCCCAGCAGGTCCTGGCCGTCGAAGCGGACGGAGCCCGTCGCCCTCACCAGGCCGGTGACGGCGTCGACCAGGGTGGTCTTGCCTGCGCCGTTCGGGCCGATGAGGAAGCGCAGGTCGCCGGGGTGGATGTCGAGGTCGACGCCGTCGACGGCGGTGAAGCCGTCGAAGGTGACCCGCAGATCGCGGACGGTCAGTCCTGCGCCGTTCATGCCGTCTCTCCCGTCCGGGTCATGCGGAGGCGTCGCTTGCGGAGCACGGCGCCGAGGGAGGCCAGACCGCCGGGCAGGAAGCCGACCGCCACCACGAACAGCAGGCCCTGGAGGTACGTCCACGCGGCGGGGAAGGCGTCCGAGAGGGTGCTCTGCGCCCAGGCCACCGCGATCGCGCCGAGCACCGCGCCGACCAGTGAGGCCCTGCCTCCGACGGCCGCGCCGATGACGAAGCCGATCGACGGCACGATCCCGATCAGGGCCGGGGAGATGATCCCCACGGCGGGGACGAACAGGGCCCCGGCCAGCCCGGCCGCTCCGGCCGCGAGGACGTAGGCGACGAGCTTGACGTTGGCCGGGTCGTAGCCGAGGAAGCGCACCCGTTCCTCGGAGTCCCGTACGGCGACGAGGAGTTCGCCGTAGCGGCTGACGAACAGCTGGCGGACGCCGACCATGAGGAGCAGCAGGACGGCGGCGATGAGGAAGTACACCGTGCGCTGGTTGACGGGGTCGTCGAGCGAGTAGCCGAAGAAGCCCTGGATGTCGGTGAGGCCGTTCGTGCCGCCGGTGGTGGCCTGCTGGCCGATCAGCCAGATGGACAGGGCGGCCGCCAGTGCCTGGCTGAGGATCGCGAAGTACGCGCCCTTCACCCGGCGGCGGAAGACGAAGAACCCGAGGACGGCCGCGACCGCCATCGGCAGCAGCACGGTCATGGCGAGCGCGAACGCCGGGTTCGCGAACGGCTTCCACCACCAGGGCAGGGTGTCGCCGGTGCCGTAGAGCTGCATGAAGTCGGGCAGGGTCTCGCCGGTCGCGGCGGCGTCTGCGAGCTTGAGGTGCATGGCCATGGCGTAGCCGCCGAGGCCGAAGAAGACGCCCTGGCCGAGCACCATGAGCCCGCCGCGGCCCCAGGCGAGGCTGACGCCGACCGCGACGATCGCGTAACACAGGTACTTGGCGAGGAGGTTGAGGCGGAAGTCGGACAGCGCCAGGGGTGCGACACCGAGCAGGAGGACGGCGCCCAGCACGAACCCGGCGGGGACGCGGAACCGGTCGAGGAAGGTCGGGGGCGGTGAGGTCACCGCGGTGGGGGTGATGGTCGTCGTCATGCCAGGCTCCGGGTGCGCAGGGTGTACAGGCCCTGGGGTCGCCACTGGAGGAACGCGACGATCGCCACGAGCACGACGACCTTGGCGACGCTGACGGTCGTCGAGTATTCGAGGACCGCCTGGAGCACACCGAGCGCGAAGGCGGTGATGACGCTGCCCTTGAGCTGCCCGATGCCGCCCACCACGACGACGAGGAAGGCGTCGACGATGTAGTTGGTGCCCATCGTGGGTCCGATCGGTCCGACCAGGGTGAGGGCGACACCGGCCACACCGGCGAGGCCCGAGCCGATGAAGAACGTGATGCGGTCGACCTGGCCGGTGGCGATGCCCGAGACCTCGGCGAGGTCGCGGTTCTGGACGACGGCGCGGATCCGGCGGCCCAGCGGGGTGAGCTTCAGGACGAGGGTGAGGGCGAGGACGCTCAGCAGGGCGAGGCCGAGGATGAACAGCCGGTTGTCGGCGAAGGTGACGCCGCCGCCCAGGGAGATGTTGCCGGTGAGGACGTCGGGCGCGGTGGTCTGCACGTTGGGGGCGCCGAAGATGTCGCGGGCGAGTTGCTGGAGCATCAGCGAGACACCCCAGGTCACGAGCAGCGTGTCCAGCGGGCGGGTGTAGAGGCGGCGGATGAGCAGCCATTCCAGCAGGGCGCCCATGGCTCCGGCGACCAGGAAGGCGACGGGCAGCGCGACCAGCAGGGAGAGGCCCGCGCCGCTGATGGACTTCTGGAGGACGTACGTCGTGTAGGCGCCGGCCATGATGAACTCGCCGTGCGCCATGTTGATGACGCCCATCTGGCCGAAGGTCAGGGTCAGGCCGAGCGCGATGAGCAGCAGGACGGCACCGATGCTGATGCCGGTGAAGGACTGGTTGAGGACGACCGTCATGAGGCGGCTCCGGGTCGGGAACGGGGTGCGGGCGTGGGGCGGGACCCGGCTCGCGCGGAGCCGGGTCCGTGCGCGTGCGGCCTGGATCAGGAGAGGCCGGAGGCCCAGGAGTAGCCCTTGAGGTAGGGGTCGGGCTTGATCGGCTTGCCGGAGTTCCAGACCTCGGTGATCAGGCCGTCGGAGCCGACCTTGCCGATCCGGGCGGTCTTGTAGACGTGCTGGGTGGCGCCGTCCACGGTGACCTTGCCCTCGGGGGCGTCGAGTGCGATGCCGTCGGAGGCGGCCCTGACCTTCGCCACGTCGAAGGAGCCGGCCTTCTCGACCATCTCCTTCCACAGGAGGACGGAGATGTAGGCGGCCTCCATCGGGTCGGAGGTCGGCTTGTCCTTGCCGTACTCGGCCTGGTAGGCCGCCACGAACGTGCTGTTCGCCGCGCCCGCGGTGGTCTCGTAGTAGTTCCAGGCCGTCAACTGGCCTTCCAGGTACTGCGTTCCGATGCTCTTGACCTCCTCCTCGGCGATGGAGACGGAGAGCACCGGCAGGCTCTTGGCGGTCAGGCCCGCGGACTTGTACTCCTTGAAGAAGGCCACGTTGGAGTCGCCGTTGAGGGTGTTGAACACCGCGTCGGCGCCGGCGTCCTTGACCTTGTTGACGATGGTGCCGAACTCCGTGGACCCCAGGGGCGCGTAGTCCTCGCCCACGACCTCCATGCCGTTGGCCTTCGCGTACGCCTTGATGATTTTGTTGGCGGTCCGCGGGAAGACATAGTCGCTGCCGACCAGATAGAGCTTGGTGAGCCCCTGCTTCTTGAGATAGTCGAGAGCCGGGACGATCTGCTGGTTGGTGGTCGCGCCGATGTAGAAAATGTAGGGCGACTGTTCCAGGCCCTCGTACTGCACGGGGTAGAACAGCAGGGACTTGTACCGCTCGAAGACGGGTTTGACGGCCTTTCGGCTGGCCGAGGTCCAGCACCCGAAGGTGGCGACGACCTGGTCGTCCTTGATGAGGCTCTCCGCCTTCTCGGCGAAGGTGGGCCAGTCGGAGGCGCCGTCCTGGCTGACGGCCTTGAGCTTCTTGCCCAGCACTCCGCCCGACGCGTTGATCTCCTTCACGGCGAGCAACAGCGCGTTGTGGACGGTCACTTCACTGATCGCCATGGTGCCCGAGAGCGAGTTCAGCAGGCCGACCCGGACCGTGTCGCCGGAGGTGTCGGCCTTGGCGCCGGAGCCGGTGGAGGTGCTGTCGCCCGTCTTGGCGCCGCACGCGCTGAGGGCTGCGGACGCGCCGACGGCCGAGACGCCGGCCAGGAGACCGCGTCTGCTGATGCTGAACCCGGACATGCACAACCTCCTTGCCCCGAAGGGGCGATGAGAAGTAGGTGACGGCGGACACAGCCTGCGAGGAAACTGTTTCACCTGCGTTTCCGAGCAATTGAAGAACAGTTTCCAGGGGAAGTAAAAATTCGGGCGAGGCGAGCAATTAATGCTTTCCGTGGGAAGGTTGGCTTTCCTGATTCCCTTGCCGCGGGCCCGGTGATCGACGGTAGGCTCGGGCAGGAGCGGCAGTCGGCGGGCGAAGAGTGGAGGAGCGCGATGGCGAGACGGCCCCAGGATCTGCTGCACCTGCTCACGCGGGCCGAACGTCTCGCCGTGCGCCGCGTACAGTCCGTCCTCGACGAGTTCGACTGCTCGGTGGAGGCGTGGCGGGTGCTCGACCTGCTCTCCGACGGACAGGGCCACCATATGACGGCCCTCGCCGACCATGCGTTCCTGCCGGCGCCGAGCCTCACCAAGCTGGTGGATCAGCTCGTCGACCAGAACCTGGTCCACCGTCGCGTCGACCCGGCCGACCGGCGCCGTGTCCTGGCCGACCTCACACCGCGGGGCAGGCAGCGGTGGCAGCTGCTGGCGCGTGAAGTGCGCGCCGACTGGGTCGACCTGGCACGGGCGCTCCCCGACGAGGAGCTGGACGGCCTGCTCGCACGACTGGCCGACGCGCTGGAGGGCCGCGACACCGACGGCCCGGTCCAGGTCACCTCAGGTCGTACGGGGAAGGCAGTTGGGCGAGCACGTTGAAGTCGAGCCCGTCCGCCTCCGCGAGGTAGATGCGCTGGCGGACATGCCGGTCCCGGAGGTGGAGCAGGCCGCGCGGACCCTCGTAGGAGACCGTCTCGGCGGTGGCGGAGATCGCTGAGACGTCCAGGGTGCGGGCCCGTTCGATGAGCGAGGCGAGCAGCAGCACCCCCTCGTAGCAGGACTCGCCGAGACTGCCGGGGGCCGGCGCCCCGAAGCCGAAGCGGTCGGCGTAACGGCCCTGGAAGTCCAGGGTGTCCTGGGTGGCGAGCGAGGCGAAGAAGCCGGCCGTGCTGAACAGGTCGCCGGTCGTCTCCGGACCGCTCGCCACCAGCATGTTCTCGTCCATCAGCGTGCTCAGCCTCAGACACCGCCGGTCGAGGCCGCAGGCGGCGAAGGCCCGGTTGAAGCGGACCGCGTCGCTGCCCACCAGCAGCATCAGCACACCGTCCGCGTCCGTGTGCTCGATGCGCCGCAGCACATCGGTGAAGTCCTCGGCGCCCAGGGGCAGATACGCCTCGCCGCAGACCCGTCCGCCCCGCGCCGCGCGGGCATAGCGGCGGGCGGCCCGGGCGGTGTGCCGGGGCCAGACGTAGTTGTTGCCGACGACGAACCAGCGGCGTACCCGCCGTGCCTCCGCGAGCAGGCGCATGGCGGGCAGCAGTTGCCAGTCGGGGGTCTCACCGGCCAGGAAGACACCGTCCGTGCGCTCCCCGCCCTCGTACAGGGCGGTGTACACGTACGGCACCCGGTGGGCGACGCGCGGCGCCATCGCCTGGCGGACCGAGGAGATGTGCCAGCCCGTCACGCCGTGCACCACGCCGGTGGCGACCAGGGCCTCGACCTCGTCGGCCACGCTCCGCGGGTCGGCTCCGCCGTCGACCTCCAGCAGCCGCAGTTCCCTGCCGAGCACTCCGCCGGCCTTGTTGATCTCCTCGGCGGCCAGCCGGGCGCACGCCTCACAGGCGGGACCGAAGATCCCGGCGGGCCCCTGCATCGGGTACACGAGCGCGACGTTCAGGGTCGAGTCGTCGGCCGTGAACCACTCGGGGGTGTACAGGCGGAGCGGCCGGCGCATGCCCCCATGATGGCCCGGCGGCGATCACCGCCCCAGACACCGGGCGGGATCGAAACCGATTCGTAGGGATGGGCCTGTGGCTGCGTCGCGCCCACACGGTGCCGCTGGGCCCCGGGACCGGCCTGTCACCGGGCATCACGCCGCTGCTGCTCTCCCTGGTGCCGAGCCCGTCCTGCATCTGGCGGTCCCGCTCCCGGTGATCCCCCTCGTCGTGGCGATGCCGGTCGCGGCCGGAGCCACCGTGGGGACCGGGAGAGGTGACGGCGAGCAGCCGGCCATGGTGGGCCTCGTCCTCGCCTCCACCCTGCTGAGCCCGCTCACCGTCCCGCTGCTCATCACCGCGGCCGGGAGCGCGGTCCACGGTGGCTTCGCGCTGGCCGGTGTCGTCCTGCCGACCCCGGTGGGCATCCTGTGCCGGGTCGCGCTGCCCGCCGCCTGGCGGGGACGGCTGCTGGGCGTGTTCGTGCCCGCGGCGTTGCTGGACGGCGGCGAGCCGGGTCGTCGGCGCGGCCCCGCGCACCTGACGGGCCAGGGCACCGGGAGGCCGGGCTCGTTTCACGGGTCGAGTCCCGCGTCCGCCCCCGGGCGGGCGAGCCCGCGGTCGTAGGCGAAGATCACCGCCTGGACGCGGTCCCGGGCGCCGATCTTGGCGAGCACACGGCCCACATGCGTCTTCACGGTCGACTCGGCGACGACGAAGCGGGCGGCGATCTCGCCGTTGGTCCAGCCCTTGCCGATGGCCACGAGGATCTCCCGCTCGCGTTCGGTGAGGGAGGCCAGGCGCGGGTCCTCGCCCGCGTCCCCCCGTCCGGTGGGCGCGTAGCGGGCGTACTCGTCCAGGAGACGGCGGGTCAGGGCGGGCGCGATCACCGCGTCGCCGCAGGCGACCGCGCGGATCCCGGCGAGGAGTTCCTCCGGGCGCGCGTCCTTGAGGAGAAAACCGCTCGCTCCCGCCCGGAGGGCGGCGTGCACGTATTCGTCGAGATCGAAGGTGGTCAGCACGAGGACGCGGGAGCGGCCGCCCGAGGCGGTGATCCGGCGGGTGGCCTCGATGCCGTCCATGCCGGGCATCCGTACGTCCATCAGGACCACGTCGGGACGGAGTTCGGCGGTCCTGCGGACGGCCTCGGTGCCGTTCGCGGCCTCGCCGACCACCTCCGTCTCGGGGAGGGAGTCGAGCAGCACCCGGAAGCCGTAGCGCTGGAGCTCCTGGTCGTCGACGACGAGCACGGTCGTCACCGGGCACCTGCCCCGGGCCCCAGGTCGAGGACGGCCTCCACGGTCCAGCCCCCGTCGGACGCGGGTCCGGCGGTCACGGTCCCTCCGTACAGCGCCGCCCGTTCACGCATGCCCACCAGTCCGTGTCCTTCCTCGTTGCCCGGTCCGGGATGTCCGGCCGGGCCGTTGTCGCGTATCCGGATGACGAGCCGGTCGTCCTCGACGACCACGCACAGGGTGACCCGGGTGCCCGCCCCGGAGTGTTTCAGGGTGTTCGTCAGGGCTTCCTGGACGATGCGGTAGACCGTCAACTGCCTCCCCCGGTCCAGGGCGTCCACCTCGCCGACGGTCCGGTAGACGATCTCCAGCCCGGCGCCGCGTACACCGTCGCACAGCGACTCGATGTCCCCGAGGCCGGGCTGCGGGCTGAGTTCGGGCGGCTGACGGGCGCCGTCCGACGCCTCGCGCAGGACACCGAGCACCCGGCGCAGCTCGCCGAGGGCCGTGCGGCCGGTGTCCCCGATGAGGTGCAGGGCCTCCTTGCCGCGCTCGGGGGCGAGGTCCGTGGCGTACGCGCCGGCGTCGGCGAGGGTGATGATGACGGACAGGTTGTGGCCGACGATGTCGTGCATCTCGCGGGCCACCCGGGCGCGTTCCGTGGCGGTCGCGAGTCTGATGCGCTGGTCGCGTTCCGTCTCCAGCCGCGCCGCCCGCTCCCGCAGCCCGGCGAGCCGGGCCCGCCGGGTCCGCACCACGAGGCCGACGGCCAGGGCCGCGGTGGCCGTGCCGAGCAGGAAGAACAGCGCGTCCCAGACCGACACGGCCGGCGATACGCGGACGGCGACCAGCACCATCCCGCCCGCCATGACGGCGCAGGCCCACGGGAGCCGGCGCAGCTGCCCGTGCAGGGCCAGGCTGTACAGGGCGACGAACAGGGCCACGTCCGCGCGCAGCGCGGCACCGAGTGACCATTGCAGGACGAAGACGGCGGCGATGGCGAGGAAGACGGTCAGGGGCCGGCGCCGCCGCCACAGCAGCGGCAGCACCAGACCGGCCTGGAGGGCGAGCACGGCGGCCGGGGGGAGCTGGGTGAAGGCGAACGGGATCCGGCGCGGGCCGTCGCCGTCCCCCGCACCGTCCCCGTCCCTGGCACCGGTGCCGGCGCCGACACCGCGGTGGTGCAGCAGGTCGGGCAGGCAGAACATGAGGAAGACCAGCGCCGCCACCGCGGTGTCCAGCACCCACGGATGGTCACGGTCCGCCTGGCGCAGTCGCCCTCCGGTCCGGGCGAGCCGGGCGAGCAGCGGTCCCGTGCCGCCGGCATCCCCGGCGTAGGTGGTCGTCGTCAAGGTGGTCACCCGCCCATGGTGCAGGCCGTCAGACGTCGCTGCGCACCAGCCGGTACGCCGCCCCCGCCAGCGCGAGCGCCGTCCAGCCGAGGAAGACCAGGAGCCCGGCGGTGGGCGACAGGGTGGTGCTGTCGTGGGTCAGGGCGAACATGGACTCGCCCGCGTTGCCCGGCAGGTAGGGACCGATGTCGTCCTGCCAGGAGCTGGGCAGCAGGGACACCAGGCCCGGGATCAGCATCAGGGCGGCGACCAGCACCGCGATGCCTCCGGCCACCGACCGCAGCAGGGCGCCCAGGGCAGTGCCGATGACGCCGACCAGGCCGAGGTAGAGCCCGGCGCCCAGCAGGCTGCGTACGACTCCCGTGTGGGTCGGGCTCAGCGCGGCGGGGGTGCCGGAGACGATGCCGCTGCCGAGGGCGAAGGCGACGAACGCGCCGAGGGTGCCCACCACGAGCGCGACCAGCCCGAACACGGCCGCCTTGGACCAGAGCACGGGCAGTCGGCGCGGCACGGCGGTGAGCGTCGAGCGGATCGTTCCCGTGGAGTATTCACCCGCCGTGACCAGGACGCCGAGCACGCCGAGCGCCAGCTGGGCGAAGTTGGTGCCGAAGAGGGAGAGGCTCACGGCCGTCGCGGTGGCGAAGTCGCGTTCCTGGCGTCCCGAACCGATGCCGGACCTGTAGTGGTTCGCCGCGATGAGACCGAAGGCGACGAGGAAGAGCAGGCCGAGGCCCAGCGTGATCCAGGTCGAGCGCAGCGACCACAGCTTGGCCCACTCCGAGGCGAGCACGCGCCGTCCGGTCACCCGGTGGGCGGGGCGGGCGGGGGTGCCCGGGGTCGCCTCGGCGGGCGCGGTGAGGGTGCTCATGCCGCCCTCCCGTCGGTCGCGGACGTGTCGATGCCGGTCGCGGAGCCGTGGTACTCCACGGCATCCCTGGTCAGATTCATGAACGCCTCCTCCAACGAGACCGTGCGCGTGGTCAGCTCGAACAGCGCGATGCCGTGCTCGGCCGCCTTCAGGCCGATCTCGCGGGCGCTCAGGCCGGCCACCTGAAGCTCTTCCGAACCCGCGTGACCCGTGATGTCGACACCGGGACCGGCCAGCACGTCCCGCAGCCGCGCCGGGTCCTGGGTGGCCACCGTCACCGTGTCGCCGCCCGCCTCGCGGACGAGGTCGCGCACGGTCGTGTCGGCCAGGAGCCGGCCCCGCCCCACGATGATGAGATGGTCGGCGACGAGAGCCATCTCGCTCATCAGGTGGGAGGACACGAACACGGTCCGCCCGTCGTCGGCGAGGGCCTTGAGCAGGGTGCGGATCCAGAGCACGCCCTCCGGGTCGAGGCCGTTGACCGGCTCGTCCAGCATCACCGTCTGGGGGTCGCCCAGCAGGGCGGCGGCGATGCCCAGCCGCTGGCCCATGCCCAGGGAGAAGGCGCCGGCCCGCTTCCCGGCCACGCTGCCGATCCCCGCCAGGTCGATGACCTCGTCGACCCGGCGCCGGGGAATCCCGTGGGTCAGGGCGAGCGCCGTCAGATGGTTGCGGGCCGAGCGGCCCGGGTGGACCGACTTCGCCTCCAGGAGGGCGCCGACCTCCTGGAGCGGCGCCCGGTGCCGGGCGTAGTGCTGCCCGTTGACCGTCACCGACCCGCTCGTCGGAGCGTCCAGGCCGACGATCATGCGCATGGTCGTCGACTTCCCCGCGCCGTTGGGCCCGAGGAAGCCGGTCACCGTGCCGGGCCGGACGGTGAAGTCCAGCCCGTCGACGGCCGTCTTCTCGCCGTACCTCTTGGTCAGCCGCCGTGCGTCGATCATCCGTGTCCCTTCCTGTCGGGTCCTGTCGGGCACCGGCGCCCTTCGGCCGCCCCTGACGCCTCACCGGCAACGCTAGTAGACGAAACGTCCCGATTCGGTGGTACCGCGGACTGATCCGCGCCCGTCGGGTCGTACCGCGGTACTACGCGCCACCGTTCCCGGGCCCCCGGTCTCCCGCTCCCCCGGTCGGCCGTTCAGGTTGTGTTCAGGCCCGGCGTGCCATCGTGCGGATCATGACCGCAGAGCACGTCCTCGACGACCGTCCCCCGTTGCCCGTACACCGGATGGCGAACAAGGTGCCGGAGGTGACCGTCTCCTTCTGGATCATCAAGGTGCTGACCACCGGCATGGGGGAGACGGCGTCGGACCTGCTGGCCCGTACGCTCGGCCCGGTCCCGGCCGTCGGGCTCGGCGGCCTCGCGCTGGCGGCCTCCCTGGCCGTCCAGTTCGCTCTGCGCCGGTATGTCGCCTGGGCCTACTGGACCGCCGTCGTCATGGTCAGCGTGTTCGGCACGATGGCCGCCGACGTCCTGCACGTCGGCCTCGGCGTGCCGTACGCGGTGTCCGCCCCGGCCTTCCTCGCCGCACTCGCCACGGTCTTCGTGCTCTGGTACGCGAGCGAGCGGACCCTGTCCGTCCACACCATCGAGACCCGCCGCCGCGAGGCCTTCTACTGGGCGGCCGTACTCACGACCTTCGCCCTCGGAACCGCGGCGGGCGACCTGACCGCCACGACCGGCCTCGGCTACCTGGGGTCGGTCGTCCTCTTCGGCGCCGGCATCTGCGTCCCCGCGCTGGCCCACCGCTTCGGTTCCCTGAACGCGGTGACCGCCTTCTGGACCGCCTACGTCATCACCCGCCCCCTCGGCGCCTCCCTCGCCGACTGGATGGCACTCGGCCACACCCGCGGCGGCCTGGGCCTTGGCCTGTCGCCCGTCACCCTGACCTGGACCGCGGCGATCATCGGAGCCACGTTTCTTTTCCCGGGAGACAGAAACATCTCCCAGAAGATCAAAATGAGTCGAAGCAGAACAAACCCATAAAAATACCCAAACAGCCTAATAATCCCAATAGCCATGGCGATAAAGCGACTGTTCCGTTTTGCGTTCACCGGGCCGGACCGGGCGAGGTTCGTGGAACTGCTGCGTGTCCTCCTGAAAAGCGTCTGGAGCAGCGGGACGCCAAAGCGGCCCACACGGCGGTCCCCTACGAGCCCCTGTTCGACCTGGACTTCGTGCTGTCGCGGAGCCTGGGCAAACTGCTGAAGCTCCGTTCGCCGGAGATGTACGACGCCCAGGCACTGTTCTCGCGGGAGATCGCGCGGGCAAGCTCGACGCGGAGCTGAGCATCGATCTGAGGAACAAGGGCTGGCGGCTCGGCGAGGTCGCGGGCTTCGCCGTCGACCTGCCCACCGTGCTGCTGGACGTCGCCGGCGCGCCCGGCTCCACCATCACACCGATCGACTCCGCCGCTCCCCAGGGGACGGTCGACGCCGCCAACGCGCGCGCCCGCCCCTCTCTGGGGCCGCCCGGACCCCGAGGGCGAGCACATCGTCGCCGTCAACGGGGCCATCAGGAAGGAGGCCGACCACTACGTCGTGCCGGTGTGGACGTGGAAGAACACGTTCGAGGTACGCATCCCCGCCGACCGGCCGGCCGGCTACCTTCCCGTCCTCGTGCACGGCCGGATCAGCGCCTGACCTCGTTCACGGAGTCCGTTCCCGGTGCCGGCGAGGGCCCACCGACGCTCATGCCTGCGCGATCACCGGGTCGTAGGGGCTCGAACGCAGGCGCCCGGACATGAAGGAGAGGAAGTCGTTGACGAAGGCGCTGCGCGTGTACGCGCCGTCGGTGCGGTGGGTGTCGCGGTGGAAGCCCGTCCGGAACAGGGCCCGGTATTCGTCGGCGTCGATGCACTGGTCGCCGTCCGTGTCGGCGACGTCGAACAGTACTTCGGCGACCCTGATGAGCGCGGGACCGGCCAGCGCGGGGACGGCGGCGGCGTACTCGTGGGCGCTGACGCGGCCGTCGCCGTCCGTGTCGAGAGCTCGCTGGAGTTCGCGCCACCAGTCGGCGTGGGCGTTGTAGAGCCTGGTCTCCTCGGGCTCGTCCAGGTCGAGGCGGGTGGACAGTTCGCGGGCCATGGCGGCCAGGTCGGGCCAGTCGAGGTAGCCGTCGCCGGTCTGGTCCAGGACCTCGTGGAAGAACTCCTCGGCGCTGCGGTGCGTGGAGTCCGGCGTGGCGGGCTCGGGGATGAAAGGGAGGGGGGTGATCAGCCGGATCAGGGCTCCGGCCCTTCGCATCCGGTGGTGCAGGGCGGTGAGGGTGCGCGCCCGGGGGTCGTCGCTGTCGGGTGAGAGCGCGAGCAGGTCGGCGACGGCGTCCGCGCGGAGCCAGCCGTCGGGCAGGAAGCGGACCAGGCCGACGGCCAGGTAGGCGCCCTGCATCAGGGTCTGGGCCCCGGGCATCTCCGGCAGCCCGGCCCGCCTGCGGAAGGGCTCCGGGAGCGACGCCACGGTGATCGCCCCGATGACCGGGCCGGTGAGGGCGCGACCGGCGGCCCACAAGGTGGGCAGGCCTCCCAGGACGGGTGGTGCGGGCAGATGGTCGAAGAGCTTGTAGAGGATGATCCTCATCGCCTCCGTGTTCTCCAGCTCCCGCGCCACGACCCTGTCGTAGTAGACCCAGAACTCCGAGAGTTCGGAGGGGAGTTGGCCTTCCCCGTCCTCCATGAGGGCCAGGTACGCGCGGAATTCGGTGTAGAGGCGCTCCATCACCTCCTGTTCCAGGGGCTGTCCGCCCAGGCGGCACATCGTGACGGTGCTCTCGAACAGGGTCGCCACCACCCAGGCGCGCACGGCCGGGTCCATCGCGTCGTACGGCCGTCCCCGCGGGTCGGTGCCGTTGAGCCGGGCGTGCAGCCGGTTGAGGCGCGCGGCCTCCCGGTTCCGTACCTCGTCGTCGTCGCCGAACATGCGCTGGAGACTGCGCAGGGTGTTGCGCAGGCGCCGCCAGGGGTGGGCGACGAAGGTGGAGTTCTCGATCAGGGCGGCACCGACCTGAGGATGCGCGGCCTCCAGGACGGTCGCCCGGATCACGGCCAGTGCCCAGCGCGGGTCGTCGAGGAACTCCCGGAATGCTGATCCCTTGCCGAACAGGGTCTCCTCGGGAACGGTCATGGGCGAAAGGCTCCGTTCTGCTGCGGCACCACGCCGCCGAAGCGACGGTCGCGGTGCCGGTAGGTGCGCAGGCAGGCGAGGAAGTGCGGGGCGCGGAAGTCGGGCCACAGCACCGGCGGGAAGACCCACTCGGCGTAGGCGACCTGCCAGAGCATGAAGTTGGAGATGCGCTGCTCACCGGAGGTCCGGATGACCAGGTCCACGTCCGGGGTGTCGGGGAAGGGCAGATGCGCGGCGAAGCTCTCCTCGGTCACGGCCTCGGCGGGGACGCCCGCGCGGATCAGTGACCGCGCGGCCTCGACGATGTCCCTGCGTCCGCCGTGGTCGAACGCGACCGTCAGCGTCATACCGCTGTTGTCGCCGGTCAGCGTCATGAGGTCGGCGACGTCGCGCGCCAGCGCCGGAGGGATCCGTGGGTCGCTCGCGCCGAGGAAGCGGCAGCGGATGCCGCGCGCGTGCAGCAGCGGCGCGTGTTTGCGGACGACTCGGCGGACCAGGTGCATCAGGTAGTCGACCTCGGTGCTGGGCCGCCCCCAGTTCTCCGTGGAGAAGGCGTACAGGCTCAGCCATTCGACGCCCGCGGCCCGTGCCGCCTCGATGACGTCGATGACGGTCGTCTCGGCGGCACGGTGGCCCGAGGTGCGCGGCAGCGAGCGCTGCGCCGCCCATCGTCCGTTGCCGTCCATCACGCAGGCGACATGCCGGGGCACCTTGCGCGGCGGGGCGCCACCGGTGGGTCGTACGGCGGGATGCGGGTCTTCCGAGGGATCGTCCACGCTGTGCCCGACCGTCATGCCCCCACCCCTCCGCCCCGCCGGCGCCCCCCGTCGAGCAGCCACGCTGTGGTGCAGCGTGTCAGTTCACGGCGCCGGCGCGGCGGGCCCGAGGCGCATATTCACCCGGTCAGACGAGGTAGCGTCCGCCGTTGACGCTGAACGTCTGGCCGGTCACATAGCCCGCCTCCTCGGACGCGAGGTAGGCCACCGCGTGCGCCACGTCCTCGGGCGTGCCGGCGCGCTTCATGGGCATCGTGGCGGCGGCCGCCTCGACGTCGATGGGGCCCTGACGCACCAGGGGCGTGTCGATGAACCCCGGCGGGACGTGGTTGACGGTGATCCCCTTCTCGATGTACTCGACCGCCAGGGCCCTGGTGAGGCCGATGACGCCGCCCTTGGAGGCCGCGTAGTGCGCCATGGCCGGTGCGCCGGTCTGGGCCGACGACGAGGAGATGTTGACGATCCGCCCCCAGCCCGCCTCGACCATGTCGGGGACCAGTTCCCGGGTGACCAGGAAGGGGCCCTTGAGGTTGATCGCGATCATGCGGTCCCAGGCGGACTCGCTGATGCCGGTGAACGGCTCGTAGGCGGTGATCCCGGCGTTGTTGACGAGGATGGCGACCGGCCCGAGCGCCTCCCGGGTGCGCGCGGCGGAGCGGGCGACGGCCTCGGCGTCGGCGGCGTCACCGCCCACCGCGACGGCCGTCCCGCCCGCGGCCCGGATCTCCGCGGCGGTCTTCTCGGCGCCCTCGGTGTCGAGGTCCCAGACCGCCACGGCGGCTCCCTTGGCCGCGAGCACGGTCGCGATCCCGTGCCCGATCCCCCGCGCGCCGCCGGTGACGACCGCGGCCTTTCCCTGCAATGACATGCCTGTACTCCTCGTGTGCTCGGTTCGGTGTGGGGTCGGGACGGGTGGGTGTGCGTCCCGGCCGGGACGGCGGTCAGCGCTCCAGCGCCTCGCGGGCGGCGGCACGGGCGGCGAGGGCCCGTGGGAACCCGGCGTAGCCGCTGGAGTGGTAGACGACCTCGGCGATCTCGTCCTGCGTCAGTCCGTTCGACCGCGCGATACGGACGTGGGTCTTCAGCTCGGTCTCCGCCCCGAGGGCGATGAGAATGCCGAGCGTGACCAGACTGCGGTCGCGCGGGGCGAGGCCCTCGCGCCCCCACAGCGCCCCCCACACGCTGGTGAGGCCGATGTCGACGAGGTCCTCGCCGAGCCGGCCGTCCCGCAGATCGATGTCGCCCTCGGGGAACACACCGGGCAGGGCGGCCCGCATGGCCTTCCAGCCCGCGGCCCGCAGATCGGTGGCTTCCTCGGCACTCTTGTCACTCATGACGGACTCCAGTCGTGCGGCTTCGCATGCTGTTTCGCATGCTGTTTCGCATCCCTGCGAAAATTGGACCAGCCGGTCAGTACAATCAATGGTTCCAGGCGCCCTCAGGGCCGGAAGGTCGTGACGCGGCGCCGGAACCTCCACACCCCGTCGTGCAGGCTCAGCGTGTCGTCGTACCGGCCGACCAGCGCCACCGCCCAGCCGGACTCGCCCCGCTGGAGGAACGCCAGGTCGCTGACCGCGGTGGCCTGCTCCTCCGTCGACGAGGTGACCACCGTGTTGGCGGTCAGGTGCAGCTGCGGCAGGGTCGGTGCGAAGGCCGCGTATCCCTCCCGGATCGCGTCGCGGCCCTCGAAGGTGGCCACGCCCGCTATCTCGGCGACGCCGTCGGGCACGAAGAGGCCGGCGATGGCGTCAGGGCGGCCGGCGTCCAGCGCCTGTGCGTAGGCGGCGACGGCGGACTGCACAGCGGCGGCGACCGACGCCTCGGCGTCGGCAGAGGTCGTACTCATCTCACTCCAAGGTCGAAGGGGGTGGAGGTTGGGGCCACGGACCACGGCCCACGGACCACGGGGGCCGCGGGTCGTTCGCTAGACCTGGTACGTCGTCGTCCTGCGCCGCAGCAGCCAGGCCCCGTCGACCCGTCGGAACGCGTCGTCGTAGCGGCCCACGACCTGCGGGGCCCAGCCGGCCTCGCCGCGCTGGAGGAAGAGCACGTCGCTCACCGCCGTCGCCTCGTCGGGCCCGGTGGAGGTGACGACCGTGTTGGTCACCAGATGCAGTTGCGGCAGGGTGGGCTCCCACCCCTTGAAGGCGGCGCGCAGCGCGTCGTGCCCCTGGAGGGGGTCGGTTCCGGGAAGCTCCAGCACCGCGTCGGGCGTGTACAGCGCGACGATCTCGTCGGTGCGGCCGGCGTCCTGGGCCTGTGTGTGCGCCCCGATCACGGCACGCACGCCCGCCGCGACCCACGCCTGTGTGGATTCGCTCATTGCATCCCTCCGCGGGATAGACATGGAACAGCTGTTTCGACCAGTCAGTCTATTACCGAGAACAAGGCGAGAGAAAGCTTTCGAACCAGGCAATCAGACTTGTTGACCGATCGGTCCATTCTTCATAGCATGCGGGAGCTGTCAACGGGGACCGTGATCCGAGGAGGCGTTTTATCGTGAGCAAGCGTTGGAAGCAGCGGCCGCCGGGCTCCACCTGGGGCGACTTCGGCGAGGACGACGAGCTGGGGCGGATCAACCTCCTGACCCCCGAGAAGGTCCTCCAAGGAGTGCGGGAGGTCGAGCACGGCATCTCGTTCAGTCTGAGCCTGCCGCTGGACTATCCGGGCGGCACGTCGTTGAACCAGCGCCGCTATCCGCCGATCCTCCGGCCCACCGAGGACCTCCAGCACCAGCAGGACGTCTTCTACAACATCAAGGCCAGCGAGCACTTCTCGCCCGACCTCATCGACGTCTGGTCCGACGACGTGGTGACCCTCTGGCTCCAGTACTCCACCCAGTGGGACTCCCTCGCCCACCAGGGCGCCGAGTTCGACGCCGACGGCGACGGGGTGGCGGAGGCCGTCTACTACAACGGCTTCCGGCCCGGCGCCGACATCGTCGGGCCCCGGCCGGACGCCAAGGGCGACGGCAGCGGCAGCCTCGGATTCGCCCGCCACCTGGGTCTGGAGAAGATGGCCGAGCACGGGGTGCAGGGCCGCGGTGTCCTCATCGACATCGTGCACCACCTCGGCACGGAATTCCAGGCGGTCAACTTCAAGCAGCTCCAGGACATCATGGCGGCGGACGACATCGTCGTGGAGCCCGGGGACATCCTCCTCGTCCACACCGGCTTCGCCACCCAGATCCTCGCCTGGGAGAAGAACCCGGACCCGGTCGCCATCCACCGGACCGCCGCCTACCTCGACGCGGACGACCCGGACCTGCTGAACTGGATCGCCGAGTCGCAGATCTCCGCCATCGCCTCGGACAACTACGCGATCGAGGGCGTCGGTGTGACCCAGGCCCAGGGCCCGCACACCCTGCTGCCGCTGCACCACCTGTGCCTGTTCAAGCTGGGCGTCCCGATGGGCGAGATGTGGTACCTGCACGACCTCGCCGCCTGGCTGCGCGAACACCGCCGCACCCGCTTCCTGCTCACCGCTCCCCCGCTCAACCTGCCGGGGACCCAGGGCAGTCCGCTCACCCCGGTGGCCACCGTCTGAACGACGGACGGACGTCGCGGCGGGGGCCGGCCCGGGATCGGTTCCCGCGCCGGCCCCCGCCAGGGATACGCGGCGACCACCGTCAGCGACCTGGGCCGGGCGGTCGGAATCGCCAAGGGAGCGCCGTACTCCTCCATCGACTCGAAGGAGAACCTGCTGATCGAGATCCAGGCCGGGGTGATGACCCCCCTGGTGATCGAGTGACCCTGCGCACAGCCGCGCCGGGGGCCGCGCTCCGGCGTGTTAGCGTCCGGCCCGTGAATTCCCCGGCTCTGGACGGCAGCGCGGCGGGCGACGCGATCACCTGGGCCGACGCGGGGTCCCGTCGCGGGGCGCCCGGCCCCGGTGACCCGTCGGCTCCTGGCGGACCGCTCGCTCCCGGTGACGCGCTCGGCCTGCTCGACCTGTTCGGCGACGGGTTCGTCCGGGACCCGTACCCCTGGCTGGACGCCCTGCGCTCCGAGGCACCCGTGCACCATGACCCGGCCACCGGGCTGTGGCTGGTCAGCCGCTACGACGACATCCGTCGGGTGCTGCTCGACCCGGCCGGGTTCCACCCGGACAACGCCCTGCACGCGGTCACCCCATTGCCGGTCGGGGCGCTGCGCGCACTCGCCCGGGCCGGCTTCGCGCTCCCGCCCGCTCTCGCCAACAACGGGGGTCCGAGCCATGCGGGGCTACGCCGCCTGGTGACCCGGTTCTTCCACGCGGAACGCGTCGCCGCGACCGTACCGGCGATCGAGCGCATCGCCGACGACCTGCTGGACTCCGTGCGGTCCGAGCTCGACGCCACCGGCCGCTGCGATCTGTTCGGCTCCTTCGCGCAGGTGCTGCCCTGCCGGGTGCTGATGGAGCTGCTCGGCATCCAGGGGATCGCCCCGGCGACGCTGATCCGCTGGAGCGACGCGTCGCTGGAACTGTTCTGGGGCCGCCCCACGCCCGAGCGGCAGCTCGAACTGGCCGAGCTCGCCGGTGAGTTCCACCGGTGGCTGACCGCCACGGTGCGCGAGGGCGGCCATCCGCCCGACTCGCTCGTCGGGGCGCTGGCCCGCCACCGCCTGCCCGACGGCGGGCCGCTGGACGTCCGTACCGCCGTGGCCGCGTGCTTCTTCGTGTTCATCGCGGGTCAGTCCACGACCGGCCAGCTCATCGCCACGGTGTTGCGGCGCGGGCTCGGCGAGGCGGGCCTCTGGCGGCTCCTGCCCCAGAAGAAGGGGCTGGCCGAGGCGTGGACGGAGGAGGTGCTGCGCCGTGAACCGCCCGTCACCACCTGGCGCCGCGTCACCGCCCGACCGGTCGAGCTGGGCGGGGTGAGCCTCCCCGCGGGAGCGCCGCTGCTGCTGATGCTCCTCGGCAGCGGATCCGACCCGGAGGTCTTCGCCGACCCGGCACGGATGTGCCCGCACCGGCCCAACATCCGTCACCATCTGGCGTTCGGGGCCGGCCGCCATCGCTGCCCGGGAGCGTCCCTGGCCCGCACGGAGGCCGCGATCGCCCTGCGCGCGGCGGCCGGACGCCTGCCCGAGGCGGGATGCGACGACGTGCCTGGAGGGGCAGGAGGCGCCGGAGGCGATGAGCCGCCGATGCTCGGTCTGCTGTCCTTCCGGGCGCCCCTGCGCGTCACCGTCCGGCGATGAACCGGTAGGACGCCGAGCGAGGCGGTACTCACCGGCCCTTGCCGAGGTTTGGGGGATTTTCGGCCGTTCGCCGTATGGGTAGGACGTCGTGGGCGAATCATGGTGAGCCGTGAAGGGGCTCAGGGCCGCGAGGCTCCGGGGCCCGGTCCGCGGCGGGAGGACGGGGGGCCGAGTGGATCGCGATGTCATCAGCGCGCTGCGGCAGTTGGAAGCCGAGGTCGCGGAGGTCCTGGGGGCCGAGTGTGCCGAGGATCGGTGGCGGCGCGTCGCAGACGTCCTGGACCGCGCCCGGTCCGGCGTCCGTGCCGGCCACGTACCCGATGCCGTTCAGGTCCGGGGGTGGGCGGGCGAGTTGGAGGACCTGTGCGCGGACCTGCGGGCCCGGCGGCTCTCCGAGCCCGCCGTGGCGGCCCCCGCCTCCGTCCAGGAGAGCGCACACGTCCTGGTCCAGGACATCGCCGCCACCCTGACGGCCCTCACCGGTGATCCGGCGCCGGGCGCCGCGACACCGACACCCGCCTCCGGGGACCCCGCTCACCGCACGCCCCGCCAGGGAGGGGGAACGGATGCGGGCCGGTCCGCGTGAGCGCGACCTGGTGGTGCACGTCTTCTACGCCTCGGCGCGGTGCACGCCGGGCAGCCCGGCGGACGACCACCTCAGGGCGGTCTGGGCCGCCTGCCGCGACCGGTTCGGCATGGACGCCCCCGCCCTGGCCGGGGTGCCGGCGGATCCGCCCGCCGACCTGGCGGCCGTGCTCTCCGAGACCGGCTCCGCCGTACGGGTGCTGGCCGCGGCCGAGGACAGCGCGCGCTCGGGCGACCACCAGGCCGTGCTGTACGCCGTGCACGAGATGGTCGGCGTGGCGGTGGTGCTCACCTGTGGCGGCGACCGTGCCTGGGCGGACGCCGACTCCGCGTGGCGGGCCGCCGTCCCCGCGGTGCCTCAGGACGCGGCGGTCTCCGGTGTCCTCCAGGCCGTCCGGGTGTACCGGGGCGTGAGCCCGCACGCCCCGCTGGTTCCCGCCGACGCCGACGACGCGGTCGCCGTCCTGCGCGCGGAGTTGCCCGCGGGTGCCGTCGCCGCGGTGTCCGGGCCCGTCCACCGGCCCCTCGGCGACGCCGGTCCGGCCCTGCGGGAGATCGGGGCCGACGGGCACACCGCCGAACGGCGGCTGCTCGCGCTGGCCCCGGACGGCGGGCGGGAACCGCTCGACGCGTGGACCTGGTCCGACGGAACCGGGCGTCTGGTGCCCCTCACCCGCTACCTCCTGCACGCCGCCGCCGTACGGCATCAGGAGGCCGTGTACGCCGCCGCCCGCGCCCCGCTGGCCACCGCGCGCACCCGGGTGGAGCAGGCCGTGGAACGGATGACGGCCCTGCACCCCGCGGTGCTCGGCGGCACCCTGCCCGTCGGCGCCCTGGTCCGCGCGTCCACGGAACTGGCCTGGATCCAGGGCGGCTCCGCCGGGCTGATCGACGCCCTCGGCAGGATCCGCGTCATGCGCCGGGGAGTGGAGGCGTCGACGGCGGCGATGGCCGGGGTCACGGGCACCGGCACGGGATCGCTGGGCGAGGGCGACCGGGTCGCGGCGGAGCTGCTGCTGGCCGCGCTCGACGACACCGCCGCCCACCTGGAGGTGGTGCGGCAGCGGGCCGACGAGATCGCGCGGGTCACCGACGGCCTGGTCACCCAGCGCCTCACCGGCCGGCGCCAGCAACTCCTCCAGGTCCAGGGGGCGGTGATCGGCGGTGTGCTGATGGCGCTCACCGCCGTCCAGGCCTTCGGGTTCCAGGTCCCGCTGCCGGCGCGGCTCCAGGCCCCGGTCATCGTGCTGCTCTTCGGGCTGGCCGTGGCCCTGCCCGGAACGGTGGTGCGCTGGTCCGGCGCCGACGATCCGTTCGCCCGGTCCACGGGCGTCGACCGGGCCGGGCTCGCCGCCGCCGCGGCCGGTACCGGATGGCTCGCGGTGGCCGCCGGATATCAACTGGCCGGTCACGCGACGAGGCCGTTGCCCGCGCTCGCAGCGGCGGTCGCGGCCGTCGTTCTCACCCTCCTCGCGGACCGCTTCCGTACCCGGTCGCGCCGCCGCGCATGACGAGAGGACGTGCCCTCATCAGCAGTCCGCAGAACCCTTCGTCCCCCGCCTCGGTGGGGCGGTTGCGCCGGATGGCCGCCCGCTTCGGGATCCGGCGGGGCCCGCGGCCTCCGGTGCCCGTGCCGTCGGACGACGTCCCCGCAGGCCGGCAGGCCTCGCCGCAGGCCCTCCCGCTGCGCCGCCGTATCGACCTCCACACCGCTCCCCGCACGGACGCCGCCTCCGATGACGACGGCGCCGGCACCGACGACCCCGGTGGTCTGCTGGATCCGCGGGCGGAAGCGGAGGCACGGGAGGCCGCCGCCGTGGCGGTGGCCCCGCGACCCGGGCCGCCCGGCTGGCGCATGCACGAACCGGACGTGCATCTGCTGGGAACCTTCCACTGGTTCCGGTGCGAGCTCCTCGACGGTCCGGACGCGGACGGCGAACTGGCGCGTGCGTGCGCCTACTTCACCCTGCTCTTCCAGGACCATCCGGGAAGCGTCCCGCCACCGGTGCTGGCCTCGCTGCGGGCCGCGGTCGCCGGAGTACCGGCGTCCGACCTGAGCAACGGGCCCGCCTTCTGGAGGCGGTGCGCCGCGGCCCCGGTCCGGGCGGCCGGGAACGGTACGGGCACCGGCGGCGCGCTCGCCGGCGCCCTCGTCCTGATCCGGCTGGCGGTGGCGGCCACCGCCCCGGGAGACCCCGAGCACGGACGCGGCCTCGGCCTGCTGGTCCGGGCCCTGCGCACCGACCCCGGGTGGGCCGCCGATCCGGAGACCTCCGCCGAGATCCTCGACGCGGCCCGCCGTGCCGTGGCCGCGTTTCCTGCGGGGGACGCCGAAGGCCTGCTGCACCGGGCCGTCCTCTCCACGGTCCTGACGAGCCTGTGGGAGGCCACCGGCGACCCGGACCACCTGGCCGAGGCCCTGCGCACGTCCGCCACGGCAACGGCGGACTCCGGCGTGGCACCTCCGTCCGCCGTCCACCGCATCCCGCTGCTCACCGCCACCGCCCTCGCCCTGCACGCCCGTTACTCCGCCGAGGACTCCCTCGCCGACCTGCGGGCCGCTCTCGCCCAGGAGACGGAGGCCGTACGGCTGGCCGAGGCGGAGGAGCCGGCCCTGCTGCCCGGACTGCTGCCGGTACGGGCCGTATCCCTCGTCGACCTCTACAGCCGTACCCGCGACGACGCCCACATCGGGCAGGCCATCGACGACCACCGGCGGGCACTGGCCCTGCTGGACCCGTCGGGCTCCGACCACGCCGAGACGTCCTTCCTCCTCGCCGCCGCCCACACGCTCCGCCACCGGCACCGCCGCGAGCCCGAGGATCTGGCGGCCGCCCGTCGGCTCGTCGGCGCACTGCGGAGGACGCCCGGCCACGCCCGTCGCCTCGGCGTGCGGCTGATCGAGCTGGAGGCCCTGCTGCTGCGCCAGCAGGGCGAGTCCGAGCGGGACGAGGCGGTGCTGCGCCGCGGCGAGCGCGCCCAGGCCCGGGCCCTGCGGAAGCTGGTGGCGTCCGGCGTTCCCGAGCGGGACCTGATCCGCCCTCTCACCGCCCACGCGGGCGTCCTCGGCGCACTGCACACCCTGACGGGCGGGCGCACGGACCTCGAACAGGCGGCCGCTCTGTACGAACGGGCCGCCGGGATCACCGCGGCGCCCCCGTTCGACCGGGTGCTCGCCGCGCTGGGCGCCGGGCGGGCCCAGGCCGCCCTGAACCGTCCGGACCGCGCGCTGCCCCGGTTCCGCGCGGCCCTGGAACTCCTGCCCGCCGCCGCCTGGCACGGACTGCCGCGAACCGACCGTGAGCACATCCTTTCCGCCCTCGCCGGAATCGGCGGCGAGGCCGCGGCCGCCGCGCTGGACACCGGCGACCCGGACCTCGCCCTCGAACTGCTCGAACAGGGGCGGGGCGTGCTGCTGCGCCAGGCCCTCGACCGGCGGGCCGAGCGCCGCCGGCTGCGTGTGCACCGCCCGCAGCTCCTGGCCCGCCTGGACCGGGCACGGCAGGCGCTGGACCGTCCCGAGGACGGCGTGACCGGCATCGACGACCCGTCGGCCTTCGAACCCGATCCGCGGCGCGCGGCGGAGCGGGAGTGGGACGCGCTGGTCAGGACCGTCCGGCAGGAGACGGGCCTGCCGTTCCTGACCGGGCCGCACACCGCGGAACTGCTGCGGGCGGGCGCCGAGGGGCCGGTCGTCATCGTCAACTGCGCCCGTACCCGCAGCGACGCCCTGATCGTGCTCCCCGGCGGGATCACCGTGGTCCCGCTGCCCGGACTGTCCCCGGAGTACGCCGGCGAACTCGCCCGCGGGCTCGACCGCGCCGCCGCTCTCGCCGAGGACGATCCCGCAGCGGCGCATCCGCTCGTCGACGACGTCCTGGCCGAACTCGGCACCCGGGTGGCCGCGCCGGTCCTCGGCGCCCTCGACTCGCTTCCCGGCATCGGGCAGGCCGGCGCGACGGCCGGCTCCCTCGCGCACCGGCTGCCCCGGCTGTGGTGGTGCCCGACGGGCCAGGCCGCGTTCCTCCCCCTGCACGCGGCCCGTCTCCCCGACGGGACGTGGCTGCCGGACCGCTGGGTCTCCTCGTACACGGTCACCCTGCGGACGCTGGTGGAGTCCCGTGCTTCCGGCGCCGCGGCCACCGCCGACGAACCCGCCGCACCGGAACGACAGGCCGCTCCCCCGCTCATCGTCTGTGTCCCCCGCCCGGGTGAGCAGGACCGGCTGCTGCGGCACGCCGACGACGAGGCCCGGCGGGTCCTCGCCCATCTGCCCGGGGCGGAGCTCCTGCCGGGCGACGGGGCGACCCCGCAGGCCGTGCTCGCCGCCCTGCGCACCTCCCGCTGGCTGCATTTCATCGGCCACGCCGAGCAGGTGCCGTCCGCCGAGGGCGGCGCCCTGCTCCGCTGCCGGGACACCGGCGACGGGCGGGAGGGCGCGGTCACGGCTGCCGAGATCGCCGACCTCGGCGCGGCCGAGGCCGACCTCGCGTACCTCTCCGCCTGTGAGACGGCCATCGGCGACATCGACCTGCCCGACGAGGCGGCCCATCTGGCCGGGGCACTCCAGATGGCCGGGTTCCGGCATGTCATCGCCGCGCAGTGGGCCGTGAGCGACCGCCGCGCTCCCGACCTCGCCGACGCCTTCTACGGCCGGATCACCGATGCCGAGGGCCCGCACGCCGACGGTTCCGCGCGCGCACTCCACCACGTGGTGACCACACTCCGCCGCGCCCGCCCGGACGCCGCGGCCCTCTGGGCGCCCTACGTGCACGTGGGCCCCTGACGCCCGGTGCCCGTGGCCCTACACGGTCACATGGACGAAGACCAAAGGCGCGGCCCCGTCGGTCTCGTCGACGGTCAGGAGAGCCGTCCCCACGGTGTCGTCCTTCTCCGGGAGATCCGCCTGGAGACCGGCCAGGCGGCCCTCGCCCGCGAGCCTCCACGGCAGACCGACCGAGTCGAGGTCGTCCTGGTCCACGAAAGTCGTTCCGGCCTTCAGGTCCCCGGTGTTCCGTCCCAGGGAGGCGACGAACTCCTTCACGCCCTCGGGCGTCGTCCGGAAGCGCAGATAGAGGTCCTGTCCGCTCTCCGCGTCGCCGTCTCCCGGCACCAGGAGATAGGAGGCCTGCGCCGCCCCGTCCGGCACCACGAGCCCGAACGTCCTCTGGAGGGCGTCACCGGGAACGCCCCGCCGCTCCCCCGGGGTTCCGGCCGACGACGCGTACGTGACGTCCGGCGGCCGCAGCGGCCCCGGAAGGAGGATCCCCGCGGCGACCAGCACGGCCACACCGCCGGCCGCCGCCCCGTACCCGACGGCCGGACGGCGCCCCGTCCCGCCCTCCCGCGTCACGCCGTCCTCCGGTGGCCGCACCACTGCTCGGCGCCGTACTCCTCGAACCGCGCGACCTCCGTGAACCCCAGCTTCGCCGCGAGCCGCATCGCGCGGTCGTTGGCGGTCCGGGTACGGAGCACCACCGGCTCGCCGGGGAGAACACCGGCGAACCAGTCGAGCGCCCGTGCGCACGCCTCGACGGCGTACCCGCGTCCCCATGCCTCGGGCAGGAACAGGTAACCGAGTTCGGCCTCGCCGCCCGCCGGCCGGACATGCCCCGGACGGTCCGCGTCGCGCCGGTCGAGCGTGACCATGCCGATCATCGCCCCGTCGAGATCGACCACGAAACAGCCGGGGCGCCGCCCCGGCACCTCGGGCACCACGCGTTCGAGTTCCGCACGCGGCCGGGGGCCACCGATGTAGGTGCCCACCTCCGGCGAGGCGAACAACTCGACGAACGCCGCGCGGTCCCGGGCCTCGGACGCGCGGAGCAGCAGCCGTTCGGTCCGTATCGGGGCGGGTGGCCAGTCGACGGGTCCGAGTCCGATCACGGCGGGCAACCTGCTTTCGCTGATGCTGGATCAACCGGGGCGCGTCTTGAGAAAATCGATGCGATCGGCTCCGACTCCGGTCACGCCTAAGAGGTGAGCTGCTCGCGTACCCATGCGGGATCGGGGTTGGTGTGGGGGCGGCCCGCGACGACGACGGTCGGGACGGTCTCGTTCCCGTCGTTCGCCGCCCTCACCTCCGCCGCTCCGGCCGGGTCGCGCCAGATGTCGACCCAGTGCAACCGGCGGGCCCTGCGGCCCAGTCGGAGGCGCAGGCGCAGGCAGTACGCGCAGCCCGGCCGCCAGTAGACGACGGGGCGGTGGTCGACCGCGCTGCGCTCGCGCGCCTCCGCCGCACCGATCGAGCGGGGGAAGACCAGGGGCGAGTTCAGACCGGCGAAGAGCGCGAACGCCAGCAGGAAGACCATGGCGGGGACGGGCCGTCCGCCGAGGAGCAGTCCGGTCGCACCGGCCGAGCCGCAGACCACCAGCAGTATCGGCAGGATCCAGGCGCGCATCATGACGGCCCAGGCTACCGGTGGGCGTCCGGGCCTGCCCGAGCGGGCCGCCCGGAGCGCCGGTTCGGCGGGCGGGCGGTGGCTTCCTAGGCTGGCTGGACGGGGAGTTCGCGCGTGTCATGTCGTTCCGGGGGGAGCCGTGGTGCGGTATCAGGTCGGACGTTGGCCGTTGGTGGGACGCGAGCGGGAGCTGGCGGAGTTCGCCGCGGCGTCGAAGGACGGGAAGTGCCGGGGCTTCCTCGTGTACGGGGCGGCGGGGGTCGGGAAGTCGCGACTGGCCGAGGAGTGTCTGGAGCGGGCCGCGGCCGACGGGTCCCGGGTGGGCCGGGCCACCGCGACCGCCGCGGCCGGGGCCGTGCCGCTGGGGGCGATCGCGCATCTGCTGCCCGCCGGGGTGGATCTGCGGGACCCGGTCGCGGGGTTCGCCGCGGTCGCCGCTCGGCTCGCCACGGGCCGCGGGGCGCCGCAGCGGGTGCTGCTCGTCGACGACCTGCATCTGCTGGACCCGGCCTCGGCGGTGTTGCTGCGGCAGCTGATGGACGCGGGCGCGGTCCGGCTGATCGGCACGGTCCGCACCGGTGAGCCGTACGGTGAGGCCGTGGCGGCGCTCACCGGCGGGGACGCGGTGCGCCGGGTCGATCTGGCCGTGCTGGACCCCGGGCGGACCGGCGACCTGCTCGTGGCCGCGCTCGGCAGGCCCGTCGCCCGGCACACGGTGCACGAGCTGTCGGCGGCCAGCGGCGGCAATGTGCTGTATCTGCGCGAGCTGGTCCTCGGCGCCCTGGCCGCCGGGGAGCTCACCGAGGACGGGGAGATCTGGCAGCTGCGCGAGGGCCGGCTGCCCGGTACCGCGCGGCTGGCCGAGGTGATCGGCGCGCGGCTGGCCGGCGCCGCGCCCGCGGGACGGCCCGTCCTGGAGCTGCTGGCGCTGTGCGAGCCGCTGCCGCTCGCCGATGCCGAGGCCGTCGCCGCGCCGCACGCGGTGGCGGCCCTGGAACGGGCCGGGCTGATCCGCGTGGTGCAGGAGCGCAGGCGCACGTCCGTGTCCCTGGCCCACCCGTTGTACGGCGAGGTGCTGCGCGCGGGGCTGCCGGTGCTGCGCCGCCGGTCCCTGCTGCTGGAGCAGGCGGCCCGCACCGAGGCCCGGGGCGCCCGCCGCCGCGGCGACCCCTTACGGATCGCCACCTGGCGGCTGGCCGCCACCGGTACCGCCGACCCCGCCCTGCTCACCCAGGCCGCGGTGCTCGCCCGGCACGCCCACGACTATGCCCGGGCCGTGGCGCTCCTCCGGGCCGTGCCCGAGGAGCGCCACACCACCGCGACCCGCTCGATGCTCGGCGACGCGTACTTCGAGATGGGCCGCTGGGCGGAGGCCGAGACCGTGCTCGCCCGCGCCGACCGGCTCGCCGTCGGCGAGCACGAGACGCTGGCGGTCGCCCTGGTCCGTACGACGAACCTGTTGTGGAGCAACGCCCCCGTCGCCGAGGCGCTGGCGGCCAACGACGCCGCCCTGGCGCGGATCACGCGCCCGGCGGACCGCCGCAAACTCACGATCAACGAGGGTTTCCTCCGGATCGCCGCCGGGCTGCCCGCTCAGGGGCTGGCCCTGCTGGAGGACCTGGAGACGGACGTGGCGGACGCCTCCGACGTCGACGCCTGGCTGCGCGGCGCCTGGATGAAGCCCGCCGGGCTGGCCCTGGTGGGCCGCACCCATGAGGCCGTGGACTGGGCGGAGCGCGCCCATGCCGGGCACCGCCGGGTCGACGAGCGCGCCCTGGCCTCGCATCCCGCCTTCCAGCGCATCCCGCTCGTCCTCGCGCTCACCGAGGCGGGCCGCCCGGCCGAGGCGCGCCGGGCGGGTGAGGCGGCGTACGCCGAACTCGTCGCCGCCGACTCGGTGGTGCGGGTGTGGCTGGCGGTCCTGCTGGGCCGTACGGAGTGGCTGGCGGGCCGGCCGGCGACCGCGCGCCGCTGGTGGGCCGAGGCGGCGGCGCTGGCCCGCACCTTCGACCACGCCATGGCGCTGCGCCTGGTCCTGGCCGGTCTCGCCGCCTGCGCGGCCGTGCAGGGCGAGCCCGAGGCGGCACAGGCGGCGCTGGCGGAGCACCGTGCGCTGCCGACGCCCGAGCCGGGCCTGCTGTCGGCCGGCGAGGAGCGCCTCGGGGAGGCGTGGCTGCTGGCGGCGGCGGGGCGGCTGGGCGAGGCCCGCTCGGTGCTGCTCGCCGCCGCCCGCGCCGCGCGCGCCACCGGCCATGTCACCGGGGAGGCGCTGCTGCTGACGGATGTGGCCCGGCTCGGCGGGGCCCGCCGGGTCGCGGACCGGCTGGGCGAGCTGGCGCGCGTCTGCGACGGGGAACTCGTGCCCGCCCGGGCGCTGTTGGCCCAGGCGCTCGCGGCGGACCGGCCCGACCCGCTGCTGCGGGCCGCCGACGCGTGCGAGGCCGTCGGTGCCGACCTGCTCGCCGCCGAGGCGGCCACCGCCGCCACTGCCGCCTGGCACCGGGCCCGGGAACCCCGGCGGGCCGCGGCGGCCGCGCGCAGGGCCGCCACGGCGGCGGCGCGCTGCGAAGGCGCGCGCACCCCGCTGCTCACCACCGCCGGCGCCGCCGCGCCGCTCACCGCCCGCGAGCGCGAGGTGGCCCTGCTCGCGGCCGTCGGCAACGCCAGCGTCGACATCGCCCGTGCCCTCACCCTCTCGGTGCGCACGGTCGACAACCACCTCCACCGGGCCTACGCCAAGCTCGGCGTCACGACCCGCCGCGAACTCGCCCGGACGCTGGGAGCGGAGCCGCTCGCCGTCCGGCCGCACGGCTGAGTAACGGTTACTCAAGCCGTGCGCCGACGGGACCGGCAGTCTCGTTGGTGACCGCACGGACCACGACCACGGGAGAGAGACACGGGGATGGAAGAGTCAAGGACGGAAGAAGTGTCAAGGACGGAGGAGACGGGGGCGCGGGGGCCACGACGGGGGGACCGGGGGCGCAGAGTCCTGCGCGGCGCCGCCCTGGCGTCGGCGCTGGCCGCCACCGCGCTGCTGGCCCCGGCCGGCCTCGCCCAGGCGGCGCCCGCCGCGCCGACGATCGTGTCCCAGCGCGTCGTCACCATCACCCAGGCGGACACGAACCGGTTCCTGGACGCGCACGAGATCGAGAGCCTGGACTTCCGGGTCGTCACCCGGCCGTTCCAGAACAACAGCACCCAGCACTGGATCCTGACCGACCTCAGCAACGGCCTCTCGACGATCCAGCAGCAGAGCAACGGCCGCTATCTCGACGCCTACCAGGGGTCCGGCAACGACTTCCAAGTCGTCACCCGCACCGCCGAGAACGACGCGACCCAGGCCTGGATCATCCTGCCGTCCACCAACGGCACCTTCACGATCCAGGAGGCCAGCAACAGCCGCTACCTCGACGCCTACGAGCTGCCGTCCCAGGACTACCAGGTCGTCACCCGGCAGTGGAAGAACGCGGACGAGGAGCGCTGGCGGATCGTCGACGTCTGACGGACGCCCGGGGGGCGGGCATGGGGCCGAGCCCGCCCCCGTCGGCGCCTCGAAGGGGCGCGGGGGGTCAGTCGGCGTTGAAGCGGTACGAGCCCGCGTACGCCCGGTAGACCTTGTAGGCGGCGCCTCCCGAGGTGTCGTCGCGGACGTGGGTGACCCCCCGGGGCGCGGTGACGGGCCGGTCCCGGGTGGGGACCCAGATCTCGGCCTCGGTGTTGCCGGGGACGGTGACCGCGAGGTCGATCCTGCCGTCCGCGCGGCGCCGCCACCGCGACGACACCGTGCCGCGTACGGTGTCGATCGACGCGCTGACATGGTCGAGGGTCGCGGGTGACAGGTCGGTGTCCGCGGTGTCGTTCGGTACCCGGCTGTTGACGGCGACCGTGGGGACGTACGGGCGGATCCGCAGCGACGCGTAGGCCGTCGAGGTCGGCATGATGCCGGCCAGGCCCTGGTAGAACCAGGTGGCCACGTTGGAGCGGTAGTGGTGGTCGACCGAGAGCCGGTCGGTCCACTGCTCCCACAGCGAGGTCGCGCCCTTGGCGATCTGGTAGACGTAGCCGGGGGTGCCGGTCTGGGTGACGGCCTGGAGCGCGAGGTCCGTGTAGCCGTACCGGCTGAGGATGTTGAACTCGTAGCGCGAGCCGTACATGTCGTTCTGGAGGTGCCGGTCGGCGGCCGTGATGCGGTCGGCGAGCAGCTGCGCCAGGGCCTTCTCGTTCTCGGCGAGGGGCCGGCTGCCGGGCAGGTGGCGGGGGTCGTCGGGGGGCAGGTCCGAGCCGGGGACCAGGTCGAAGGCGAGGGCCAGGGTGTTCTCGCTGGAGATGCTGCCCCGGGTGAAGTGACCCTGGGAGGCGTCCCAGAAGTTGGCGATGAAGGCCCTGCGCAGGGTGCGTGCCAGGCGGGCGTAGTGGGCGGCCCGTCCGGTGCGGCCCAGGAGACGGCCCACCTCGTCCATGTAGTCGCAGAAGTGGATGTAGAAGGCGAGGCTGATGACGGCGTTGCTGCCGGGGGCCTCGGCACCGGAGTAGGCGCCCAGGGAGGCCTCGAACGTGTAGTCGTTCGCGGCGGTGAACAGGGTCTCGTAGGACCGGAGCAGGGTGTCCTGGTGGTCGTACAGCTCCTCGAAGAGGCTGCTGTTGCCGTAGTAGGCGTACAGCTCCCTCGGGATGACGAAGTACGCCGAGTCCCAGGCCGGTACGGCCTTCCACGCGGCGCTCCAGCCGGGGGTGTGGTCGTAGCCGTAGCCGCCCTTGGCGACGGGGACGATCATCGGCAGCTGGCCGGTGGAGATCTGGGTGTCGGGGAAGTGGCGCAGGTAGGTGGTGAGCAGCGCGTTGACGTCCCAGGTGAGGGACTCCGACTCGGAGCTGGCCATGGCGTCCCCGGTCCAGCCGTTCTTCTCCCGGGAGGGGGTGTCGGTGGGCTTCTGGACGAGGTTGTTCCGCTCGGCCCATTCCAGGTTGGCCTGAAGGCGGTTGAGCAGGGCGTTGTCGGTGGTGAAGGTGCCGGTGCGGGCGAAGCCGGAGCGGGCGACACCGACGGTGAGGACGGCCGCGTCCCGCTTCAGGTCGGGGGCCCGGCCGAGGACGGCCTCGAGGTTCATGACCTCCAGGTAGCGGAAGCCGAAGTGGCTGAACTGCTGTTCCCAGGTCTGCGCCGGCCTGCTGCCCAGGGTGTAGTAGTGCGTCTGGAGGTTGGCGTCGTGCTGGAAGTTCTCCTCCTCGACGGAGAGCGGGGAGGCGGCGGTGCCGTCGCCGCCGGTGATGCGGTTGCCGCCGCGGATGCGCAGGGTCAGCCCCGCCCTGTCGGGGCGCACGCCGGTGAGGGAGAGCCGGACCAGTCCGGTGACGATCTGGCCGTAGTCCAGGACCCAGATGCCGGATCCGGGCGCCGTCTCGGTGAGCGCCACCGGGCGCAGCACCTGATTGACCAGCACCGGCTCCGCCTCGTGCGCGCGCACGGCGGCGGCCTTGAAGCCGTCGGGGACGGTCGTGGCGGGCAGCGCTCCGTGGTACTTCGGGGCGGGGCCGGCGCAACTGCCCGGCGGGATCAGCACGGTGGCCGGGCGCCAGTCACGGCCGGGGCGGTGGCCGGCCGAGCGCCACTCCCCCAGCTCCTCGGCGCGGCGGGCGTCGTACTTCTCGCCCGAGTACACCGAGTCGAAGGTCGTGGGTCCGTCCGCGGTGAGCCAGTCGTCGTCGGTGACGAGGGTGGTGGCGGAGCCGTCGGTGTACGTCACGACGAGCTTGGCGCGCAGGCGGGGGGCGCCGCTGTAGGGGGCGAGCTGCCAGTACCACTCCTGCGGGGTCGTCACGCCGTACCAGCCGCGGCCGAGTTCGGCGGCGACGACGTTCTCGCGGCCGGCCCGCAGCAGTGCGGTGACGTCGAAGGTGTCGTAGAGGACCGTACGGTCGTAGGTGCTCTGGTCGGTCAGCAGGCGGGGCACGTTGGTGCGGTCGCGGTCCGCGGGCCCGCCGTCGACGGTGAGCGGGTCGCCGTTGACGGTGAAGGTCACGTTTCCGGCGGCGCTGAGGTACAGCCGGGCCCCGTCGATGCGGCGGCCCCGGGGCAGCGTGAAGGCCCGGCGGAGCACGGGGGCCGGGTTGGCGAGGGGGAGGATCGCGTTCTTGGCCGGGATGTAGGGGTTTCTGGGCGGGAAGGTCAGTCCGGCGAGGGTGCCGATGCCGGCCTCGAAGGGGTTGGCGCCGGTGGTGAGGTCGGCGGAGAAGTCGGGGGCGCCGGTGCCGGTCACCCTGACGGAGCGGATCGTGGCGTCGGTGCCGCCCGCGAAACCGAAGCTGCCGCGACGGCGGATCTGGTCGCCTGTGAGGTTGCGGCTGTCGACCTCGACGCCGTTGACGGTGGTGGTGACGGTCAGTCCCCGGGCCCTGACCTGGACGGTGTGGTCGCGGGTGGCCCAGGTGTCCTTGGTCAGGCCGGCCGAGGCGGGCAGCGCGACCGTGGCGACGGGGACGCTGCGGGTGCCGGCGGTGGTGGGGTTGGTCTCGCTCTGGGGGTCGTAGTGGTTCACGCCCCAGTCGGGCTCGGAGGTGCCGTCGTCGACCCAGGTGTTGCCGGCGTAGTGGCTGGTCCTCATGACCAGCTGCATGTCGTCGCCGGACCGGCGGACGGTCCAGTTCAGGCCCTCGCCCCAGGTCTTGCCGATGGGTTCGGCGCGCAGCAGGAGGGACAGACCGCTGGTGGCGTCCGCGCCGCCGCGGAAGACGACGGTCGCGGTCAGGTCCTCCCAGTCGTGGTCCTGCGGCTGCCGTCCGCCGATCCACCGCGCGTCCGACCAGTCCTTCTCGCCCTTCAGCAGACCGGTCTCCCAGACGGCGGACTCGCTCCAGGGGCCGGGGACGCCCTTCTCGTCCCAGGTCCGCACCTGCCAGTGGTACGCCCGCCGCGACCGCAGCGCCCTGCCGCCGTACGGGACTTCGGTGCTGCCGGAGCCGGTCACCCGGCCGCTGCGCCAGACATCCGCCCGGCCGGGGCCGGTGCCGACCCGGATCTCGTAGGCGGACTGCCGGGCGACCGGGGACACCCAGGTGAAGGCCGGTGCGGTCTCGGTGCCCAGCGGTGCGGTACGGAGGTTGACCCGCAGCCGTGCCGGTGCGGCGGTGGGTGCGCCCGACGCCCGGGCGTCCGTCGCGGCGGAGAGCGGGAGGGCGGCTCCCGCTGCCGCCGCCGTCATGATGCCGAGCAGGTGCCGACGGGTCGGCCCGCTTCTGTAGACCTCGTCCACGGGATGGTTCCTTTCGTGAGCGGAAGGCAGAGAGAACCCAATGAGGCTGAAACGTTTCAATACCTTCCAAGTGGTTAGCTTACGAATCGGCCGGGCGGAGCACAATGGTTCGGTACGGGTTCTGCCGGGCTTGCCGTCCGTGAGCGGGGCCGTTTCGTCGAGGAGGGTGAGCGCAGCGTGGGCGAGGGCAGAGCGCGGGGACCGTACGCCAGGACACCGGCCCGCAGGGCGGAGATCGTCCGGGCGGCGCGCGACAGCTTCGCCGAGCACGGTTACGCCAAGGCATCCCTGCGCGACATCGCGGAGCGCGCCGGCATGACCCACGCGGGGCTCCTGCACCACTTCCGCAACAAGGACGAACTCCTCGCCGAGGTGCTGGCCGAGCGGGACGCGGAGGAGTGGCGGCAGGGGCTGGCCCGGGTCCGGGGTCCCGAACAGCTCGGGCCCTATCTCGGCGAGCTGATCCGCCACCACCAGCAGGCCCCCGAGCTGATGCGCCTGTGGATGGAGCTCGCGGCCGCCGCCTCACGGCCGGACCATCCGGCGCACGCGCACTTCGTGGAGCGCTACGAGCGCAGCCGCGCCCAGTTCGCCGACGGCTTTCCCGACGAGGAGTCCCGCGCCGCGCTCCGCGGGGGCGTCAGTCCGGAGAGCGCCGCGCTCCTGTTCCACGCGGTGCTGAGCGGACTCCAGTTGCAGTGGGTCCTCGACCAGGAGCTGGACATCGTGGGGCCGCTCGGGGATTTCATGCGACTGCTGTTCGAGGGGCGGGCCGGCTAGGTCCTGTCGTTTGGATCAGGTCGGCTGGGCCCACGTGGCGTCTCGGCCGACCCGAGCGGGGTGTGGTGCGTGCGGCTACGAGGCGGGGGTCGGTCGACTGCTGGTCGGTCGACACCCGCTTGTAGACGAGGGTTGGCCATGCCGCTCCCCGTTGTGGCGGTCGTATTCGACCCTTGCTGTCGGTAAACCCTGTCATCATCCGGCATCGGATCATGATGGGACCCGAGCCACCGACAGGCCCCGGAAAGTCCGGGTTCATCGGACGCGTACGGCGCCTGTCGTCATTCGTCGGCACCCTCAGGTGGGCCTGGTCATGGGCCGGGGTCCGGGCCGAGCCCGTGTGTCCGGTCGGCAACCGCGTCCCGGTTGCCTGGCTCGTCGGTGTCGGGGAAGCCGGCGACGGCCGGGCGGGGCGGGCGCCGCAGAGACTCGTAGGTCCGCGCGGTCTCCTTCGGGGTGCGCGGGGTGCGGGGTCTGCGCGCCGGTACCCCGACGGTTGCCGGTATGCCGAGGATCAGCACGGCGATCACCAGGATGAGGGCGTCTGCCGCGGCGCGGGCGAGTCCGGTCTGCATGGCGTGTGAGGCGAGGTCCTGGGCGCGGGGCAGGAGGTCGCCGGGAAGGCCCGGGGGCAGCGGCAGGTGTGTGCCGCCTGTCTGCCCCGTTTCGGCGGCGCCGCGCAGGCCGGCGGCGAAGTCTGTTCTGTAGGGGGCGGGCAGCTGCTGTGCGGCGGTGGCTGTTTCCTGGGTCACGCGGGTCTCGATGCGAGCCTGGACGAGGGCGCCGACGGCCGCGCTGCCGAGGACGGAGCCGAGCTGGCGGGCGGTGAAGAAGACTCCGGAGGCGGTGCTGCGCAGCTCGGCGGGGACGCTTGTCATGGCCACGGTGTTGACGGGGACGAGGACGAGGCCCATCCCCAGTCCGGTCAGCAGCAGGCCGGGCAGCAGCTGCCAGGCGGGGGTGCCGGAGCCGGTGCGCAGCGCGGTCAGGGTGAGGCCGGAGGCCATCGCTGCCAGGCCGGCGGCCAGCAGGATTCTGCCGCTGACGCGGTCGGAGAGACGGCCGGCGAAGGGGGCCATGAGGCCCGAGACGAGTGCCATGGGTGCGGTCAGCAGTCCCGCCCGGGTGGGCGTCAGGGTGAGCGCGGACTGCAGGTGGACGACCAGGGGCAGGAACATGCCGGTCAGGGCGAAGCCGAGGACCGTCGTGACGAGTGTGCCGGTGGAGAAGCCGCGGTCTTTGAACAGGGCCAGCGGTACCAGAGGCTCGGTGCGGGTCCTGCCCTGCGAGAGGACGAAGGCCGCCAGCAGGAGCAGGCCGGCGGTGATGGTCTGGGTCACGGTGACCGGGCCGATCAGTGCTCCCCAGCGGTGGGTGCGGCCGTTCTGGACGGCGAAGACGATCAGGAAGAGTCCGGTACCGGACAGCAGGATGCCGGGCAGGTCGAAGCGGTGGGTGTGGCCGGGGCGCACGTCCGGTATCACGCGCAGGCTCAGGGCGAGGGCCGCGCTGCCGACGAGGACGTTGACGTAGAAGATGCCCTGCCAGCCGAGGCCGTCGACCAGGACACCGCCGAGGAGCGGGCCCGCGACGGTCGCCAGACCGGACACCCCGCCGAGGACGCCCATGGCCCGGCCGCGTTCGCCGCCCGGGTACAGGTGAGTGATCAGGGTGAGGGTCTGCGGGGTGAGCAGTGCCGCGCCCAGGCCCTGGATCGCGCGGGCGGCGATCAGCATCCCGACGCCGGCGGACAGTGCGGAGCCGAGCGAGGCGGCGGTGAACACGGCGAGTCCGGCGACAAGGACGCGTCGGGGCCCGTAGCGGTCGCCGAGGCGGCTGGTGAACAGCATCGGCACGGCGTGGGCGAGGAGGTAGGCGCTGGTCACCCAGACGACGGAGGTGAGGTCGGCCCCGAGGCCGCTGACCATGGCGGGGACCGCCACGGCCACGATGGACACGTCCACGACGATCATGAACAGGCTCAGGGAGAGGGCGGCCAGTGCCGCGCGAGGGCCGGCAGGTGCCCGGGGCGGCGCGGGGAGAGTCTCGGTCATGGGTTCCGCTCGGGCAGGCCGCAGGCCCGGGGCAGGGGCGCGCCCCGGGCCTGCGGAGTGGGTGGGAGTCAGTGAGCGGGTGCGGCGGTCAGTAGCGGACCTTGCCGTAGTCGACTTCCTGTTCGGGATAGGTCTCGGCCCGTCGGCCCAGGGCCCGCATCCGCGCCCGCATCTCCTCGGCGGGCAGGTGGTGGTAGCTGCCGTGGCCGGGCAGCACCCACTCGAAGGTCAGCTCCTGCGCGCCACGCTGCACGGACGCGGCGAGCGTCCTGATCGAGTCGTAGACGACGCTGTCGGCGACCTCCAGGTCCTGCTCGGCGGTCGACCAGAAGAAGGCGTCCCCGGTGAAGCAGAACCTGTCGTCCGCGACGAACAGCGTGCTGCCCTCGGTGTGTCCCGGGAACGGGTGGGCGATCACGCCCGGTCCGATCTCCACCGGGTCCTGGCCGCGGATGACGGAGTCGGCGTCCGGGCGGGAGTGCAGGTCGCCCTCGTGGATCCACAGCCGGGCGCCGAAGGCGTCGGCGTACTTGCGGCCGTGCGCCACGTGGTCGAGGTGGGTGAGCAGCACGTCGGTGATCGTGCCGACCTTCTGCTCGTAGCGACGGGCGAGCGCGGGCCGCCAGCGCGGGGTGTCGATCATCATGGCTGTGCCGTCGGGGCGGCGCAGGAGGTAGGAGGTCGCGCCGTAGGTCTGCGGGGAGGCGTGCCCGCACAGCAGCACGATGCCGTCCTCGTCCAGAGGCAGCGGGTACGGGTCGGAGTCGGGCGCCCATTCACCGGCGGGCGGGTGCACGGAGCGGGTGGGGCAGGCGTGCGCGGCCCGGTACATCTGCCGTACCTCCTCCTCCGTCTCCGGCTGGCGCACGACCTTGGAGACGCCGCCGTAGGTGCCGCCGGGGGCGTAGGCGATCAGGCCGGGGGCGTACTGGCGGGCGATGTTGCAGTTCAGGCAGCGGTCGTCGACGTGCCAGCCCTTCCCCGCCCCGGTCGCCTCGGCGGTCTGCTCAGGGCCCTGCTGGGTTTCGGCGGTGCTCATCACTCTGCTTTCTCGTGGGGGGTGTTCGTACGGGTAGGAGTCGTGAGGTGGGTGTGGAAGAAGGATTCGATGCGCTGCCAGGCGTCGGCGGCGGATGCGGGGTGCGGTCCCATGCCGGTGACGCGCATCAGCGGGCGCAGGGCCCGGGGGCCGACTTCGGCATCGTTGAGGAAGGAGTGGCCGGCGTCCGGGTACTCCTTGACGTCGTGGACGACGCCGAGCCGGTCCAGCGCCGTGGCGAGCCGGGTGGCGGAACCCTGCAGCATGCGGTCGCGGCCGCCGTAGCTGCCCACGACGGGGCAGGCGCCGGCCAGAACGGCGTTCAGGTCCTTGGGGAGCAGGCCGTAGTTGGCGGAGGCCGCGTCGAACATGCCGCGGCCGGCGGTCATCAGGGCGAACGAGCCGCCCATGCAGAAGCCGATGACGCCTACCGCTCCGGTGCAGTCGGGGTGCCCGGCGAGGTGCCGGCGGGCCGCTGCGATGTCCTGGTAGGCGCGCCCCTTCCCCGACATCGCGGCCCGCATGGTGGCCACCAGACAGCGGCGCGCGCCGCCCTGGGTGAACAGGTCCGGCATGAGGGCGAGGTACCCGGCCCCGGCGAGCCGCCGGGTCTGACGCAGCATCACCTCGTCCACGCCGAGGGCCTCGTGGACGACCACCACGCCCGGCCAGGGCCCCTCGCCGGCCGGGCGGGCGAGATGCCCGGCCAGCCGCCGGGAACCGCCGGTGGGGCCGCTCAGCGGGCTGAGGTCGATGGTTTCTTCGGCAACGCTCACCGTTGTCCTCCAGGGCGCGCACAGCGGGACGGCCGGGTCACAGCTCGAGGACCAGTCGTGGGGTGCGGGCGCCGGAGACGCAGATCATCATGGTCTCGCCCGAGGCCCGCTCCTCCTCGCCGAGCACGAGGTCGCGGTGGTCGGGCACGCCTTCCAGGACCTCGGTCTCGCAGGTGCCGCAGATGCCCTCGGAGCACGAGGACAGGGCGTCGACGCCGGCCGCCCGCACGGCCTCCAGCACGCTTGCCCCCGGCGGCACCTGGACGGTGACGCCGGACTGCGAGCAGACCACCTCGAAGGGGCCGTCCTCACAGACCCGTTCCTGCTCCGGCGCCCGGAACCGCTCGACCCGCAGTACTCCGGCGGGCCAGCTCCGGCACCGCTGTTCCACCGCGGCCAGCAGCGGTTCGGGGCCGCAGCAGTACACCAGGGTCTCCTCGCCGGGCCCGCCGAGGAAGGCATCGAGATCCAGCAGGCCGTACTGGTCCTGCGGGTGTACCGCCACCGCGTCGCCGTACGCGGCGAGTTCACCGAGGAAGGCCATCGAGGAACGGGACCGACCGCCGTACAGCAGCCGCCAGTCCGCACCCGCGGCCTGTGCGGCGGCCGCCATCGGCAGGATCGGTGTGATGCCGATGCCGCCGGCCACGAAGAGATAGCGCCGGGCCGGCCTGAAGTCGAAGTGGTTGCGCGGGCCCCGCACCCGCACGCGGCAGCCGGCGTGCAGCTTGTCGTGGACGTAGGCCGATCCGCCGCGGCTGTCCGCGGTCCGCAGGACGCCGATACGCCACGCGGTGCGGTCGCCGGGGTCACCGCACAGCGAGTAGGTGCGCACGAGCCCGCCGTCGAGCAGCAGGTCGATGTGCGCGCCGGGATGCCACGCGGGCAGCAGACTGCCTTCGGGACGGCGCAACGTCAGTGTCACGACGTCCTGGGCGGCTTCGGTCCGTTCCGCGACGACGAGTGAAGTCTCGTATTCACGAAGGGGGAGGTTGCTCAAGCTCTGTTCCCGCTTTCACAGGCGACGGAGCGTCATCCACGCCGTCGGCTGTTCCGGGGCGCAGGTGACGCTGAACTGGTCAGGTCAGGAGCGCGCACGACGGAAGGCAAGGCAACGGACGGCGTTTCCGTGGTGAACCCTAGCGGATACACAGACCAGTGGTTTACCGATTCGTTACCTCGGGAGGAGAGGTGACGGCACTTTCAGGACAGTCACAGGCCGGGCGAAAAGGGACACCGGACGTACCGCCCGGGGATACGGCAAGACGCTCCGGCACCGGCCGCCCAGAGTGCACGTGCACAGGCAACGGTGCGAAGAAGTGCCCCCCTGAAACCGGTCGGCGCCTCGACCTCGGGCACTCGGGCCATGGCCCGGCGCCTGACCGGCGAGACCCCGTCGCACCGACGGCCGGACGGACATCCCGGTACGTCTTTCGGCACACATGACACGAGCCGATTTCATGAATCTGTCTTCCAGTGTGCTCGCCGCGGCCACGCCGGAGGAGAAGGTGCTCGGTGTGCTCACGGTGAAACTGGAGGTCGCCATCCGGCTGTGGAGCGACAGCCCCCTGCACGCCCATGCCGGGTTCGCTCTCGCACATCCCGCTCGACGCGCACAGGCCCTTCCCGCGGGCCTGGCGGTCCTCGGCGGGGAGGCCGGCACGGTAGCTCAGGAGCAGGCCCGGGGCAGCCACGCGTCCGGGGCACGCCATGCAGGACGCCGACGCGATCCACGCATGCCCCGGCAAGGTCGAGGTTGACCTCCCCGTACTCCGGTTCGCCGAGGATGTCCTGGAGCATCAGGGGTGTTCACGAAGACCAGGGCGGACCGAAGGATGCGCAAGCACAGGACGAACATCTCCTGCTCGTCGCGCCGGTTTGGAGGCGATCTCGCCGCCCTTGCCGACGCTCGACGAGCCGTGGGGTGTCGTAGCGGTGGGAGAAGCCGCCGACGACGTCCTCGGCACCGTCCCCCTCGCACGGTTCGTCATACGAGGGAGCGCGCGAGGCGGAACCCCACGTCGTCGACCCGGAAGGCCGGGTGGCTGCGACGGCGCGCCGAGGCCCGGCAGCTCCAGTGCTCGTCGAACCAGCCGCCGCCGCGGAGCACCCGGTAGGTGCCGTAGACCTCGGCGTCGTAGACGTCCCAGCACCAGTCCCAGACGTTGCCGATCATGTCGTGCAGACCCCAGGGGTTGGGACGTCTGCCGCCGACGGCGTGGAGGCGCTCCTGCGAGTTGCCGCGGTACCAGGCGATCTCGTCGGGCGGCGCGTACCGCGGCCCGGTCGTACCGGCACGGCAGGCGTGCTCCCACTCGGCTTCGGTCGGCAGCCGGTACCCGTCGGCGGACGCGTCCCACTCGACGCTCTCACCGTCCTCGTCGAAGTGGTAGGCGGGCGTGAGCCCTTCGCGAAGGGACAGGGTGGTACAGAACCGCGCCGCGTCCCACCAGGACACGGACTCGACGGGCAGGTGGTCCCCCTGGGCGGCACTCGGTCTGCGGCCCGTGACCTGCGCGTACAACGCCTGGGTGACCGGGAGGGCGGCGAGCCGGTAGGACGCGAGCCCGACCGACCAGCTGCGCTGCGTCCGCCGGTCCGACAGGGTCACCCGCCCCGGCGGGATGGTGATCATCTCGTTCGCTGCTGTCACGTCCATGATCATGACATCCTGACGAGGCCCGCCGGTGCGAGACGGTGACTCCGGACGGCCGGGCGCGTCAACCGATGGGACGGGCGACCCACTCGGGCAGGGCCGCTCCGCGGGACCGGTAGGCGCGCACGAGGGCGGCCCGGGCCTGCTCGGCCCCGTCCGGGGTGATCCGGTAGAGGCGGCGGCGCGGACGGCCCGTGTCCTCGTGAACGGCGGGGTCTTCCCAGCCACTGTCCACCCGGCCGACGTGCTCCAGCCGGGCGAGGAGGGGATAGATCGTGCCCGACGGAAGCCCCGTCAGCCGGCACACCCTTCATCGAGCGGCCCGTGTCCGTGCCGCCGGTCAGTGGGCTCCCTGCGAGTCAGGGGGCTCCATGCGAGATGGTCCAGCGTGGTGCCGTCTCGGTCCATTCCGTCTCCCAGTCGGCGAGGTCGCGGCGGAGCAGAAGGCGCAGGGTGACGCCGTGGACGGCAGCCCCGGCGACGGCGACGGCCAGGAAGGCGATCATGGCCCAGCCCATAGTGCGGCTGCGGATCTCGGCGGTGGTCATGGGCGGTTCGGTGACCGTTCCGTCGAGGTCGGCCCAGACATCGACGGTGCTGCCCGCGGTCAGCCCCGGCGGCACGTCGGTCCTCGCGGTCACGGTGCGGCCGTGCCGGTCGGTGACGTGGACCGTGACCGGGTAGCGGGCCTTCTCGGCCTCCGCCGAACCGGGTTCCGGATGGCGCGGGGTGTCGTGGACGAGCACGGCGGTGGTGGGGTGGCGGGTCTGTCGCTGGTGCTCGGCGGTCGCGCGGTAGTGCCGGTAGGCGGCGTCGCCGACGGTGAACGTGGCGGCCAGGCCCAGCAGGGGAACGAGGAGCAGCAGGGCGACGGTGATCCGGTCCCGGAGACGGTCGGTGCGTCGGCGCAGGAGGTTGTGGCGGCGACGCCACAGCGACAGGGGATGCGTCGGCTTGTACCAGGTGCCGGAGGACTGGGGCGGGGAGGGAAGGTGAGGGGGAGGAGGCTGCGCGGGGGGTATCTCGCCGGACACGGTGGTTCTCCCTTCGGGGGCGAGCGGGCGGTGTCGGAGCGGGGGGCGCGAACAGGGGTGCGCGAACAGGGGTGCCCCACGGCCGGTGGAGCGGCACCGGCCGTGGGGCGGGAGGGGACGGGGTTCAGCGGGGCCGCGGGGCGGGCCCGGGTGGTGCGGTGCCCCGGGTCGACGGGTGGGTGTGCGCGGCGCGCAGGATCTTGGCGGCGCCGCGGAGGGCGGCGGTGTGCGGTGCGGGGACGGCCCGCACGGGTGCGTGCAGGACGGCGCCGAGGCGCGCGACGAGGTCGGGGCGCAGGGCACCGCCGCCCGCCAGGAGGGCACCCCGGCCGAGGGCGTCGGCCGTGCGGGCGGTGCGGTCCTGCCGGAGCATCGAGGTGATCATGGAGGTGACGGCCTCGCAGAGGTCCGCCGGTGCCTCGGCGCCGGTGAGGTCGGTGGTGAGGTCGGTGGTGCCCCACGCGGTGCGGCGGGCGTCGAAGACCGTGCCGTCGACGAGGAGGACCACTTCGGTGAGATGGGCGCCGATGTCGACCACGAGCTGCGGACGGCTGAGGTCGGCGTCCGCGGCCAGGGCGACGGCGCGGGCGGTGGGGACGGTCAGCACCGCCCGCGGCCGCAGCACCTGGACGGCCGTACGGGCCCGGTCCCGGTACGTGGGGCCGTCCAGGACCGGCGTGGTGACCACCACCAGCGGGCGCGGGTGCCGGGGCAGACGGTGGCCGAGCAGCCGGTCGAGCATCCGGGCCGTCCCGGGGACGTCGATGATGGCGCCGCGCTGGATCGGGTGCAGCGCCCCGGCACCCGGGAAGGTGACCGTGGGCACGTCGAGGATCGTGGGGCGGCCGGCGATCCAGGCGCGGGTCCGGTCGCTGCCCATGTCGAGGGCGAGGCCGCTGCACTGCCGGCACAGCGGCCAGGGCCGGTGTCCGGCGCGGGAGCCGGTGCGGGGGCGGCGGACGGCGGTCATCCTCCGGCCTCCCGCACCTGCTGGCAGCGCGCGCAGTAGCGGGCCTGCGGCACGATCATCAGGCGTTCACGGTCGACGGCCCGCCGGCACAGATGGCAGGTGCCGTAACGGCCCTCGGTGATGCGCCGCAGCGCCGCCTCGACGTCGTTGAGGACCATGCGCGCCGACGCGGCGAGTTTGACCTGTACCTCGGTCTGCGCGGCGGAGCGGGGCGCTGCCGCGATCTGCCGCAGCTGTTCCCGGCGGAACAGGAGCTGTTCGTGCAGGTTCTCCTGCAGCGCGGCGAGGTCCTCGGGCGACAGGTGTGCGGCGCGGTCGCCGACGGTCTGGTGGTTCACCACTCACTTCACCCCTTGTGTGCAGGACGGAAGACGACGGACGAAGGAAGACAACGGAGGAAGACAGAGGACGGGAGACGTCGGGGCGGGAGACGGGGGGCGGGGCTGTGGCGGTTCAGGCGGCGGCGCGGCGCTGGCAGGCGACGCAGTGCCGGGTGTACGGGAGGATCTCCAGGCGTTCGGCGGGAACGGGCTTTGAGCATCCCTGGCAGGTGCCGTAGGAGCCGTCGTCGATGCGGGCGAACGCCGCGTCGATCTCCTTGAGGACCTGCTGGATCGCCTCCGCCTGGGCGGACATCACGTGGTCCTTGGCGATCCGGTCGGCCTCGTCGAGGGCCCGCAGCTGGGCCACCCGGCTGCTGCGCGCGTGTTCGAGACGCCGACGGGCGTCCTGCGCGGCGGGCGAGAGCGGGCGGGAATCGGTCCGGGAGGTGTCGAGCGGCACGACGGTTCCTTTCTCGGGCGCGACGGGCGCGGCTGTGGCCGACCGGTGCGCCGGGCCCGCGGTCCTGACGACGTGGGGCACCGGCCGCACCGGACGGCTCGGTCGGGTTCGACTCTGCTCGGTTCCGCGCCGGAAACCCATCGGGCGCGGACCCCATTCGTCCGGTACGGCGGTACCCACACGCCGAGCGCGCGCGGGGCGGCGGATGAGTGGTGATCGACTCGGGAAATGGGTGTTGGGCCCCATCGACCGCGACCACCGGGGCGGAGGAGGCTGGAGAAGGATCGGTCCCGTCCGTGTCCTGCGGCCCGCGCCCGTGTGCGGGTCGCGCGGAGGGCCGGTCGGGGCCGGGTCCCTGAAGGAGGAGCTTTCCCGTGTCGCTGTTCTGGCGGATCTTCGGGCTCAACGCCCTGGTGCTGGGCGCCGCCACCGCGCTGCTGCTGTGGGCGCCGGTGACCGTCTCGGTGCCGGTGCTGCTGACCGAGGCGGTCATCCTGGTCGGCGGTCTGGCCGTCATGCTGGTCGCCACCGGCACCCTGCTGCGGTGGGGCCTGGCCCCGCTGGGACGGCTGACCCGGCTGATGACCACCGTCGACCTGCTGCGGCCGGGGCAGCGGCTGCCCGTTCCCGGCGCCGGGGGTGGCGGTGAGGTGTCCGAACTGATCTTGACCTTCAACGCCATGCTCGACCGGCTGGAGCACGAACGCGCCACCTCCAGCGCCCGGGCGCTGCTGGCCCAGGAGGCGGAGCGGCGTCGTATCGCCCAGGAGCTGCACGACGAGGTCGGGCAGAGCATGACGGCGATCCTGCTGGTGCTCAAGCGGGCCGCGGACGACGCTCCGGGGCCGCTGCGCGAGGACCTCAGGCAGGCCCAGGAGATCACCCGGGAGAGCCTGGACGAGGTCCGGCGCCTGGTGCGCCGACTGCGGCCCGGGGTCCTGGAGGACCTGGGTCTGGTCAGCGCCCTGACCTCGCTCACCCAGGACTTCGCGACCCACACGGGCCTGCATGTCGTACGCCGTTTCGACGCCGATCTGCCCGCGCTGGGCGAGGAGGGCGAGCTGGTGCTGTACCGGGTGGCTCAGGAGAGCCTGACCAACGCGGCCCGCCACGCGGACGCGCAGCGGGTGGAGGTGAGCCTGCGCCGGGCCGGCGGGGCGGTGGTGCTGGAGATCGCCGACGACGGCCGCGGCATCGAGGCCGCCTGCGAGGGCGCCGGGATCCGCGGGATGCGGGAACGCGCCCTGCTCGCCGGGGCCACCCTGGACATCACCCCCTCGACACCCGCCACCGCCGACGCCATCGCCATCGCCATCGGCGGTGCCCCTGGATTCGGCACCGGCATTGCGACCGGCACCGGCACCGGCACCGGCACCCGGATCCGTCTGATCACCCCCGTCCCCAGGAAGCAGCTCTGACCATGTCCGACGACATCCCTCCCGAACGCGCCACGGCTTCGGCGGCGTCGAAGCCGATCCGGATCCTGCTCGCCGACGACCACGCCCTCGTACGGCGCGGTGTACGCCTGATCCTCGACCGCGAGCCCGACCTGCGGGTCGTCGCGGAGGCCGGGGACGGGGCCGAGGCCATCGAGCAGGCCCGGAGCGCGGAGGTCGACCTGGCCGTCCTCGACATCGCGATGCCGCGGCTGACCGGACTCCAGGCCACCCGCGAACTGGCGGCGCTCAAGCCGGGCCTGCGAATCCTGATGCTGACCATGCACGACAACGAGCAGTACCTGTTCCAGGCGCTCAAGGCCGGGGCCTGCGGCTATGTGCTGAAGTCGGTGGCCGACCGCGACCTGGTCGCCGCCTGCCGGTCCGCGATGCGCAACGAGCCGTTCCTCTACCCCGGCGCGGTCACCGCCCTGATCCGCAATTATCTGGACCGTGTCCGGCACGGCGAGGAGAACGCCGATCATCTGCTCACGCCGCGCGAGGAGGAGGTCCTCAAGCTGGTCGCCGAGGGGCACTCCTCCAAGGAGATCGCCGAGATGCTGTTCATCAGCGTCAAGACCGTGCACCGCCACCGGGCCAACCTCCTGCACAAACTCGGCCTGCACGACCGGCTGGAGCTGACCCGCTACGCGATCCGCGCCGGTCTCATCGAGGCCTGACGGCCTGGCCGGTCATCGGCCTCTCCGCATCACCAAGAAATCCGAACGTCAAGCATCCGAACGTCGAGAAAGGGACGGTGCATGCGCCCGGCATCCCGCGCCGTCCCGACCGCCGCCGGTCACCGGCTCGCCGCGGCGCTCACCGCGTTCACCACGCTCCTCGCCGTCCTGCTGGCGATGGTCCCGGCCGCCACCGCAGCCGCATCCACACCCGCGCCCCGGCCGAACTCCGCCGTCGCGGGCGTCTCGTGGCAGGCGGACGGCGGTCCGCGCGCGGACGATCCGTGCGCCGGCCCGAACGCGGCTCAGGCCAGGTCCCCGTACGGCCATCTCGGCGAGCGCCCGCACCCGCCGGACCACCGCGCCGACGTGCCCCGCCGGGTCACCGCCGCCCCGGCCGCCGGCACGGGCCCGTCCGCGCTGCCCGCGTGCACCCCCGTCTTCCACGACCGGTCCGCGTACGACCACGGCCGGGCCCCTCCCCCGCCCCCAGGCATCTGAGACAACTCATCCCCCTCTCTCTCCCGTCGCGGCCGCCACCATTGCCGCCGCCGCGGCATGCCTGCCGGAGGCCCGTGTTGCAACGCCGGAAGAACCGGAACCACCGCAAGAAGTCCTCGCGCACCCGTGCGCTGCTCGCCCTCGCCGTGATCGTCGGATCGCTGGCCATCGCCCTCACCACGCCGGTCCGCCTCGGGCTCGACCTGCGCGGTGGCACCCAGATCCTGCTGGAGACCCGCTCCACCGACACCGTCGACGCCGGCCCCGACGCCACCGACCGCACCGTCGAGGTACTGCGCGGCCGGATCGACGCGCTGGGCGTCGCCGAACCGACCCTCGTCCGCTCCGGCGACCACCGCATCCTCGTCGAACTGCCCGGTCTCCAGGACCCGGAGACGGCCGCCGCCGTCCTGGGCCGCACCGCGCAGCTCACCGTCCACCCCGTCCTCGGCCCCGCCGACACCCTGACACCGTCGGCCGACCCCTCCGATCCCGCTGATCCCGCTGATCCCGCCAAGGAGCGCATCCTGACGGACGCGGCCGGACAACCCCTGCGGCTGAAGGCGGCCGCCGCCCTGACCGGGCAGGACGTCGAAGGCGCCGCCGCCCGCTTCGACCAGCAGAGCGGGACCGGTTGGCACGTCACCGTGGACTTCACCGACAGCGGCCGTACCCGGTGGGCGCAGGTCACGGCGGAGGCCGCGTGCCATCCGGCCGGCGACCCGCAGCGCCGGGTGGCCATCGTGCTCGACGGCAAGATCGTCTCCTCCCCGCAGGTCGACCCGTCCGTGGCCTGCGGTGCGGGCATCCCGGGCGGCACCACGCAGATCACCGGCTCCTTCGACGACGCCGAGGCCCGCGAGCTGGCCCTGCTCATCTCCGGTGGCGCTCTCCCCGTACCGGTCGAGACGGTCGAGCAGCGCACCGTCGGCGCCACCCTCGGTGACGCGGCCATCGCCGCGGCGGCCCGGGCCGCGGTGATCGGAACCGCGCTGACCGCGCTGTTCATCATCGTCGTCTACCGGCTCATGGGCCTGCTCGCGACCGTGGCGCTGGCCTGCTACGGCCTCATCTCGTACGCCGCCCTGGCCGCCGTCGGCGCCACCCTGACGCTGCCCGGTCTCGCCGGGTTCGTGCTGGCCATCGGCATGGCCGTGGACGCCAACGTCCTCGTCTTCGAACGGGCCCGCGAGGAGCACGCCGCCCGGAACCGGCCCAGCCCTCGCTCGGCGCTGACGGCCGGGTTCCGGGGCGCGCTGGGCGCGATCGCCGACTCCAACATCACCACGCTGATCGCCGCCGGACTCCTGTTCGTCCTCGCCTCCGGGCCGGTGCGCGGCTTCGGCATCACCCTCGGCATCGGCGTCCTGGCCTCCATGGTCAGCGCCCTGGTCGTCACCCGGGTGCTCGCCGAGTACGCGCTCGACCGTCCCGCGGTCTTCCGCCGGCCGCGTCTCACCGGCATCGCGGACCCCGGGCGCGTCCGGGACCGGCTGCTGCGCCGCGACCCGTTCCTGATGCGCCGTCCGCGCCGCTGGCTGGCCGGCTCGGCCGTGCTCCTCGCCGTCGCCGCCTCGGGCATCCTGGTGCGCGGTCTCGACTTCGGCATCGACTTCACGGGAGGCCGGCTGATCGAGTACTCCACGACCGCTCCCGTCGACCCCGACCGGGCCCGTGCGGCCCTCGACCGGGCCGGCTTCCCGCACGCGATCGTGCAGTCCTCCGGCGACGGTTCCCTCACGGTGCGCGCGGAGGAGCTGACCGATGCCCAGGAGGCCACGGTGACCGACACGGTGAGCGGTCTCGGCGGGGGGACGGAGAAGGTCCGCGACGAGCTGATCGGCCCGAGCCTGGGCGAGGAACTGCGCCGCAACGCCCTCGTCGCGCTCGGCCTCGCCCTGGGTGCCCAGTTGCTCTATCTGGCGGTGCGCTTCCGGTGGAGGTTCGCCACCGCGGCGGTCGGTGCGCTGGTCCACGACGTGGTGATCCTCGTCGGTGTCTTCGCCTGGCTGGGCAAGCCGATCGACGGCCTCTTCCTGGCCGCGCTGCTGACCGTCATCGGGTACTCGGTCAACGACACCGTCGTCCTGTTCGACCGCATCCGCGAACTCCTCGCCCGGGGCCGCGCGATGCCGCTGCCGCGGTTGACGAACCGGGCGATCCTGCAGACGCTCCCCCGCACCGTCAACACGGGCACGGGCGCGGCTCTCGTCCTCGTCGCCCTGGCCGTCCTGGCGGACGGCACCCTCACCGACTTCGCCCTCGCCCTGCTCGTCGGCCTGGCGGTCGGGACCTACTCCTCCGTCTTCACCGCGGCTCCCCTCACCGTCCTCGGGTCCGCGAGGAGGACGCAATGACCGTCGCACAAGGTGCCCGCAGGAGGAGGCCGGCGCCCGGGAGCGTCTGCCTCCAGGGGCCCGCCCGGCCGGGGGCGCGTCCGTCACCAGCCGGGCGGTCGTACCGTGCCCATCACACGGGTCACGGTGATCTCGATGACCACGCGCTCGGGGTTGGGGCGGGGCTGCCGGTAGCGTTCGGCGTAGCGCCGTACGGCCTCGGCGACGGACTCCGGGTCGTCCTTGACCAGCGCGGTGCCTTCGAGGGTGGACCAGCGGCGCCCCTCGACCTGGCCGACCGCGGCCCTCGCGCCGGGGCCGGCCGCCCGGACGTTGCGGACCTTCCTGCTGCCTGCGCTGCTGATGACGCGGGCGATGCCGGCCTCCGGATCGAAGGTGACCCCCACGGGGACGAGATGCGGAGTGCCGTCCGGCCGGTGCGTGGTCAGGAAGCAGATCCGGCGTTCCTGCCAGAAACGGTCATCGTCCGCCTCGGGCGGGGTGGCGTCGCTCGTCATGGTGGTCCTTCGTAGAGCCGGTGGCGTGCCCATCTTCCCCCAGCCGCCGGTGCGTCTGCCGGAAGGCGCCCGGGGTGACGCCGGTGCGGCGGCCGAAGAACTTGCCGAAATGGGCGGGTTCGGGGAAACCAACGCGCACCTGTTCGCCCCCCGTTGCCGGCAGACGGGCCCGTACCACTCCTTGACCAGGCGGTCGACGCTGCCGGTGCGGGAGGAGAACACCGGGGTGAGGTCGCAAGCCGCTGGACCGTCCCATCGTCACCCGTGCCCACCCCGACGACTACAACGGCGCCGCCCGCTTCGGCGTACCGGTGCACGCGCTGCCGCAGGTGCGTGAGCAGTCCGGGTGGCCCAGGACGTTCGGCGCCGGTCACTGATCGAGGAGCGGCCCGCTCCTACTGTCCCCGCGTCAGTGCCCGGTGTCGGTACTCCTTGGGCGAGAGCCCGTACGCGGCGCGGAAGGCGCGGGTGAAGTCGGAGGCGCGGGAGATGCCCCAGCGGGCGGCGACGGCGTGGATCGGCAGGGTGTGCGCCGAGGGGTTCGCCAGGTCGCGGGCGGCGCCCTCCAGTCGCCGCCCGCGGATCCAGGCCGCGACGGTCTCGCCCTGGGTCTGCTGCGGGAAGATGCGGTGCAGATAGCTCAGGGAGATGTGGTGGGCGGCGGCGATGACCGGGGGTGTGAGGTCCGGGTCGTGCAGGTTCTGCCGGATGAACGCCTGGATGTGCCGCGCCAGGACCTGCTGGCGGGACTCCGGCGTCAAGTCGGGTTCGGTGTCCAGCAGTTGGGCACACCAGGCGGAGAACAGGTCCAGTACGACCCCGCCCAGGCGCGGCGCGTCCGACGGCGGGAGGGTGTCGGCCTGCCGCTCCAGGCCGACGAGGAAGTCCGCCAGGAGGGCACCGAAGCCCTCCCGCCCCGGCAGTCCCCGGCCCAGTAACTCCCGCATCCGGTGCGGCGGCAGGGGAAGGAGCGCCTTGGGAAGGTCGACGCCCACGCCCCTCACGGCACACGGCCGGGTGCCGTCCGCCGACCGGGTGCCGTACGGGCGGAGGTCGTACGGCAGCGAGCTGTCGGTCAGATGCAGATCGCGCGGGCCGAACGAGGCGGTCCGGCCCGCGTGGTCGAGGGCCAGGCCGCCGTCGATCAGCAGCGTGAGGTGGTACAGCTCGGGGTCGGACTCGCGCACCAGTCGCGGGCTGCGCCGGTAGCGGGTCGGCAGGAACGACGTCGGCCACACCGTCACGGACCCCAGTTCCATCACCCGGCTCCGGGCCCAGAAGTCGGCCGCGTGCGCACTGGTGATGTCGCTGGGCGACCGCATCCGGCCGACCATGTCCCGCCAGTGGTCGAACCGGTCCGAGGAAGGTACGTCCCCCGTCCGGAACACCGTCCCGATCATCCCGCCCCAACTCCGCTGTTCCCGCCCGGCGTTCCCTTCCCCATCCTCGCACGCGGAGATCACCCGACGCAGCGGGCATCCCGCGTCACCGGCTCGATGGCGTCGCCCGGTGCCGCTCAGCCGTCGGACTCCGGGGACGGCAGGTAGGCGCCCGGTACGTCGTCGGGCGCGTAGACCTTGGTGTCGCCGGGGTACGGCTTGGTCCAGTCGTGGGTCTGGTACCAGGTGTAGCGGTTCATCTGGGTCGGGTTCGCGTAGTCGGGCACCGCGTTCGGGCCGGTCAGCCGCTGGTGCGAGGCCCAGGTCTTCCACTGTGCCGCGAGCTTGCGCCGCGCCGCCGGCACGGTGACGGACGTCGGCGCGGGGGCCGCCTCGGTGTTCTGTGCCGCCGGGGTGTCCGCGCCGCAGGAGGGCTGGGGACTCACCCCGAGGGTCAGCGAGGTCCGGTTGGGCACCGCCGTGAACGGCGTGTCGTCCGCCTTCCGCGTGAACGCCCCGTACATGGGGGTGGCGGCGCTGTCCAGCTGGTTCATCGGGTGGATCCCGAGGATCTGCTCGATGGTGCGGACCATCGTGATCTGCGAGTAGTAGCGGCTGTCGACGGTGCCGTGCCGGGCGTACGGGCTGATGACCTGGACCGGGGCACGGTGGCCGTCGACGTGGTCGAGTCCGGCCTGGGAGTCGTCCTCGACCACGAAGATCGCGGAGTCCTTCCAGTACCTGCTGTGCGAGATCTCGTCGACCATCCTGCCGACCGCGAGGTCGTTGTCGGCAACCTCGGCTGCCGCGTTGGCCGGGCCGCCGGTGTGGTCGTTGGAGAACCAGAACATGTTCAGGTTCGCGGGGCCGTTCTTCTCGAAGTCCTGCTTCCAGATCTGCTCTTTGTAGATGTCCGGGACACCGAGGTCGAACAGCGGGAAGCCCTGCACCGACACGTCGTTGAGGGAGGGGATCGCCGAGCCCGTCCTGATCGGGTACGCGGTGCCGGCGCCGGTCGCGGCCATGTTCTTGCTGTCGCAGTACAGGTTCTGCCAGGTGGCGTCGGCCGGCTTGGTCTCCAGCGACTGGAACTCGCCGAAGTCCTTGACGGACTTCCCGGCCGCCTCGGCACCCGTCCAGATGAACCCGGACTTCTGGTGCCCGAGGACGTCGTTCTCGGTGTCGTAACTGCGCGTGTACTCACCGGCCGAGGACTCGGTGTACTCCGGATTGTCCGACTGCATCAGCCAGTTGTGGCCCTCGGCGGAGTTCGTGCCGATGTCGTAGAAGTTGTCGTACAGCCCGAACTGCTGTGCCAGCGCATGCTGGTTAGGCGTCACGTTGTCGCCGAACTGGGTCAGCGACGCGTTCCCGTCGCCCTGCGGGAGGTCGCCGAACACCTGGTCGTAGGTCCGGTTCTCCTTGACGAGCAGGAAGACGTGCTTGATCGTCGAGGGGTCGCCGAGCCGCGCCGGGACCGGTACCGCCCTGGCGTGGCCGCGGCCCTGGGACGTCCGGACGGAGTCGCCGGTCCAGCCGTTCTGCCGGAACACCTTGGCCGTGGCGGACCTGATCACGCTGTCGTCCGGCAGGGTGAACCGGGTCAGGCTCGACGTCGTGTCGTGGGTGTTGTGGCCGGCGCTGTCGGGGCGGAGGGCGTCGACGCCCCGGGTGTTCGAGACAATCACCTCCTTGCCGACGGTGGTGATCCCGGAGGGGAAGTAGTCCGTGGGGAGCAGGCCGATGGAGCGGGCCGGCTGCTGCGCGGAGGTGTAGCGGTAGACGGCGACGGCGTTGGCGCGGCCGAGGGTCACCAGCAGCCGGCCGTCGTCGGTGAGGGTCACGGCGTCCGGCTCGTAGCCGACCGACGCCTGCGGCCACGGCTGGGTGGCGATGGTCTGGACGACCTTGCCCTTGCGGGGGTCGATGACCGACACGCTGTTGTCGGCGGTGTCGGTGACGAACACCGCGCCCTTCGCCGCGTACACCGCGGTCGGGTGCAGTCCCACGGCGATGGTGCCGACGGCGGCGGACGGGTCCGCCGGGTCGATGACGCTGACCGTGCCGGTGGTGCTGGCGCCGGTGTCGGGGTTCGCCGGTACGTCGGTGCCGTAGGAGTTGATCGTGGTGTCGCCCGCTGTGGCGGCGCGGCCGCCCTCGTTGCTGACGTAGAGCCGGCCGCCGACCAGGGCGATGCCGCGCGGGGCGGTGCCCACGGTCCAGCTCCGCCGGACGGCGCCGGTCGCCGCGTCGAGGGCGACGACCCGGTTCTGGCCGTTGACGGCCGCGTACACGGTGGAGCCGTCCGCCGAGAACACCGCCGCGCCCACCAGGGCCTGTCGGGAGCCCTGGTCGGCGATCGGGACGGTGGTCGGGTCGGCGAGCGTGCCGTCCGCGTTCACGGTGAACCTGGTGTAGCCGCCCGCCTGGCCCAGCCACAGCTGCTTGCCGTCGGGCGAGTACGTGGGGCCCTCCTGGCCGACCGAGCCGCTGCCGATGCGCAGGTCGTCGGCCGCGTTGGTGCCGATCTTCTGCTGCACCCGACCGGTCGCCAGGTCCATGATGACGAGGGAGGCGTCGCCGTCGGCGATCGAGGCCGCGAGGTGCGTGCCGTCCGGGCCGACCGTCGACGACATGATCTTGCCGTCGTCGATGACGGTGCGGGTGCCGTAGGGCTTGATGTACTGGTCGGCGGAGACGACCTGGCCGCGGGCCGTGACCTGGCCGACGTGCTGGGTGCCGAACTGGTACGTCGAGGCGACCGCGGTGCCGGTGACCCCCAGGGCGACGGCGATGCCCGCCGTGACCAGCGTGGTCCGGCGTCCGACACGTCTGCCGAAGAGGGTGACCCGCTCCTTCTCGTCAACCCGGCGCTGCCGTGTTACCTGCATGGAACTGTCCCTTCGAGGTGGTGTCCAGCAGCTCGACGACGCCGTCGAACTGCCACAGGGGGTTCGGGGCGTCTCCGGTCGAAGTACGCACCAGGAAATAGCCGTTCACTTCCTTCGGCCCGTCGCCGTCCGCCACGAACCGCCCGTCCGAGCCGATGTCGAGCTGGTAGACGGCCGTCCCCGCGACCGGGACGCCGGGCAGATGCCAGGTGACGACGCACCGCCAGTCGTTGCCCGCGCCCTCCTGGGCGCCCTGCCCGTCGCTCTTGGTGCAGGCAGCCGTGGCCCGCAACCGGTCCTCGGTCACGGCGGGACGGTGGAGCTGAGCCGTCTGCAGGCGGTAGAGGTGGGCGAAAGCCGTGGCGAGGGACCGCTGGACCTTGTCCTGCTCGATGCCGGAACCGGCCGAAGGGGTCGCCAGGGCGACCGCCGTGACGGTGAGGGCGGTCAGTCCGGCGAGCGGCAGCAGCCCGAGGGTGAGCGCGCGACGCCCGGCACCGTCGTAGGCCGGGTTGGTGAAGTCGCGCCGCAGGAACAGCAGACGGGCCAGCAGGGTCGCCAGGAGCGCCCACGCCAGGCTGACCGCGACGGCGATCAGGAGCGGGCGCAGCTGCTGCGGGCTGGTGAACAGGCCGTTCCACGAGACGAAGGCGTAGCCGGGCAGGGCGAGGCGCACCGCGACGGGCAGCGGCAGCATCTGGGCGACCGATGTGGCGAGGGCGAGGAGCGGGGGCAGCAGCAGGCCCGTCGGGGACCGGCCCAGCGCGACCGATCCGAGCAGTCCGATCGCGGCGAGGGCCAGGGTCGGGGCGAGGGCGCAGGCCCAGGCGAGCAGCACCCGTGCGGCGGCGTCCCCCGGTGCCAGCAGCCGGCCGTCGAGGCCGACCAGCGGATGGGAACCGACCGTCAGCAGCCCGCCGGCCGTGCTGGAACAGGCCAGCCCGGCCACCAGCAGCAGGACGACGGTGAGACTGGCCAGCGTCTTCGCCAGGAAGATCCGCCCGGGCGAGCGGACCGCGACCAGCAGATGGCGCCAGGTGCCGAGCCGGTCCTCGGAGGCGAACACGTCACCGGCGACGACCGACGCCAGGAGCGGCAGCGCCCAGGTGCCGGCGAAGCCGAGCATCACCAGCGGTCCGGCCCACGCCGTGGCGTGCATCCAGCGGCCGAAGAGGGTGTCGGTGGGCAGCGTGCTCTGCACGCTCACCCCGGCCACGAAGAGTCCCGGCCCGATCCAGCAGGCGAGGACCAGCAGCCGGATCCGCCATTGCGAGAACAGCTTGACGAGTTCGAAGCGGTAGCAGCGGGCCACCGGGACACGGCGGGCGGCGGCCGGTGCGGGAACGGCGGACGCGCTGGCGGTGGCGCTGGCGCTGGGCGCGGTCATCCGCCGGTCTCCTGCTGCTCGGTGAGGGCGAGGAAGGCGGCCTCGAGGGGCGGTACGACGGGGGTGAGTTCACGCACCGCGATGCCCGACCGCACGACGGTCGCGACGAGTTCGTCGAGCGCGGGCACCGACCCGCGGACGACGGCCACCTCGGGATCGTGGCGTACCCCGGTGTCCTCGACGACCCGGATCCCGGGCGCCTCGGCGGCCAGCTTCCTCGCCGTCTCCGGGTCGGACGTCCGCAGCCGGTGGTCGAGTTCACGGTTCCCGGCGGCCAGCTCGTTCAACGGGCCGGAGAAGACGACCCGTCCGGTGGCGAGGATGGTGACCTCGCTGCACAGGGCGTCGAGGTCGTCCATCCGGTGGGTGGAGAGGACCACGCTCGTGCCCTCGGCGGCGAGCCGGGTGAGGACACGGCGCACATGGCGGGTGCCGACCGGGTCGAGTCCGTTGGCGGGTTCGTCGAGGACGAGCAGCCGGGGCCTGGTGAGCAACGCGGCGGCGAGCCCCAGCCGTTGGCGCATGCCGAGGGAGAAGCCGCGGGTCCTGTCGTCGGCGACATCGGTGAGCCCGACCTGGTCGAGCACGTCGTCGATCCCCGCCGTCCGCGCGTCCTGGCCGCGGAGGCCGGCCAGCGCGGCGAGGTTCTGCCGGGCGGTCAGCGACGGGTAGAGACCGGGCCCGTCCACGAAGCCCGCGACCCCGTCGGGACCGGCGAGCGCCTTCTCGACCGGCGCGCCCAGGATCTCCAGACGGCCGCTGTCGGGGAGGGCGAGGCCCAGCAGGAGCCCGAGCAACGTGGTCTTGCCGGCGCCGTTCGGCCCTGCCAGACCGTGGATCCGCCCCTGTGCCACCTCCAGTTCGACGCCGTCGAGGGCGACCACCTCGCCGAAGCACTTGGTGATGCCTCGGGCCCGGACCGCGGGAAGTGTGTCCATGAGTCCCTTCCTTCGCAACAGTGAAGGAACTTAGGGGCGGCACACGACACGGGCACGGACGGCGGGTTGAACGTGCCAGGAACGGATCGTCAAAGCATCGGCAAGTGAGTCTGCGGCGAGTAAACCGGCGTGCTCGCCGCTCCCTCACCCGCCGGAGGGCCGCTGCATGGCACGGTCGAGATGCTGGATGACGGCGGACACGTCGTCGCTCTCCGTTCGCCGGATCAGCTCCAGGGCCGGCCGGACGAGCCCGCCCGGGCGGGCTATCAGCCGGGCGAGCACGGCCGCCCTGACGTCGAGCCGCTCGATGGTGGCCGCCTGCTCCGCCGCGTCCTGACCGGCCAGCAGAACGGCGTTGTGCCAGGCCTCCTCGCGGGACCGGCGGACGCTGAAGTCGAGGATGCGTTCGTCGGTGCGGGCCCCGACCTGGTCCAGCAGCGACAGGAACGGCGACAGGTCGTCGACCGAGTCCTGCACGGCGAGCACCACCCGCCCCAGGATGTCGTTGATGAGCAGGAAGTCGTGCCGCAGCGCGTGGATGTCCTCGCCCGGGGCGGTGCGGGCGGCCGCGACGGCGAGGTCGAGGTTGATGTGCGCGTTCACGCCGAGCAGCAGGTGCTGGACGATGACGGTGTCGGCGTCGGTGAGCAGGCCGAACGTCCGGCGCCAGCAGCGCGGTCCGCTGCGGTCGCGGCGCCAGGCGTCGTACGCGTCGAAGTAGCGGTTGCCGAAGAGCGTGTCGAAGCGGTCCATCCGGGCGCCGTCCTCGAACAGCCCGGCGTGGATGCCCGTACGGACCTCGACGGTCACCTGTCGGTACAGGGCCGCGAAGTACCCGATGCGGTCCCCCGCGCGGCGGGCCTCCCGCACGATCCCGGCCAGCCCGTCCACGACCTCGTCGATGTTCTCGGCCTTCATGGCCAACTCCCCCTCGTGGTCAGTTCGTTCGAGCCCTGCTGCGATGAACCCGGTCGTCTAGGAGCCGAGCACCACCTCCATGCGGGCGAAGCCGCGGGTCACGAGTTGGTCCCGGTGGGTGGGCGGGGCCGCGAGGGTCATGCGCGGGAAGCGGCGCAGGAGGACGGGCACGGCGGCCTCGACCTGCATCCTGGCGAAGGCGGCGCCCAGGCAGTAGTGCGGGCCGAGGCCGAAGGAGAGCGGCCGGTTGTCCTCGCGGGCGGTGTCGAAGGCCGCCGGGTCGGTGAACCGGCGGGGGTCGCGGTTGGCGGCGGCGAGGACCAGCAGGGCCCTGCTGCCGGCGGCGACGCGGTGGCCGTGCAGGTCGATGTCGGTCGCGGCGGACCGCGTCAGGACGTGGTTCGGCGGGTCGATCCGCAGGGTCTCGGTGATGAAGGCGGCGGTGTGCTCCTCGTCCGTGGTCATCCTGCGGCCCTCGGCGGGGTGGTGCAGGGCGAGGCGTACCGCGTTGCCGATCAGGTCGCTGGGGCTCTGCACACCGGCGATGAGGAACATGACCAGGCTGGCGACGAGTTCGTCCTCGCTCAGCGCTCCGGCGGCGTCCCGGTCCCGCACCATCACGCTGATCAGGTCGTCTGCCGGGCGGCGTCGGCGGTCCCGTACGAGGTCGGCGAGGTAGTCGACCAGGACGTCCATCCCCGCGTCGGCGGGCAGCAGTTCGTCGCGGTCGAAGACGGGCTCGAAGGCCGTCGTGGTCGCGGTGACGGCGCCGCGCAGCTCCATGCGGTCGGCCTCGGGGATGCCGAGCAGGTCCCCGGTGACGGTGATCGGGACGCGGGTGGCGAAGGCCTCGACCAGGTCGACGGGGCCGCCGCCGTCGGGACCGCCGCCGTCGAGGGTGGCGAGGTGGGCGGTCCAGCGCTCCGCCGCCCCGACCGCGAGCCGACGGCGTTCGGCGACCAGGCGGGGCGCGTAGGCCCAGCCGGCGAAGCGTCGCATGCGCTCGTGGTCGGGCGAGTTGCTGAACATCATGATCTTGGTGAAGCACTGCCACGAGGAGTGGTCGTTCATGCCGGTCGTCCGGTGCACGGCGGCGTCGGTGACGAGGAAACGGGGGTCGCGCAGGGCGGTGCAGATCTCGTCGTAGCCGAGGACGAGCGTGCCGGCGGGGCCCAGGGGGATCACCGGGCCGAGTCCCCACAGGGCGTCGTAGAGGGGGTAGGGGTGGTGCTTTCCGGCCGGGGTGAACAGCTCGGCGAGGGCCTCGGCGGGGCCCATCTCCGGCTCGGCGGGTCCCCTGACCGGTTCGGCAGGTCCCGTGACCGGCTCGGTCAGCTGATGATCGGTCGCTGGCATGACCATGCCTCCATGGACGTCACTTGGTCGTTCCCGGCGCTTGCCTCGCCGCCTCGAAGTCGGTGTAGAAGCCCGCTTCCGTGTCGTACAGATGCAGGCTGCGCAGGATGCGCCACAGCCCGCCGAGCCTGAGCCGCTCCTCGCGGACCATGCCCGGATGGGCGCTCTTCAGCGCGAGCTGTGCCTTGGGGAGGTTGTAGAACGGGATCGCCGGGGCCACGTGGTGCGCGGTGTGGACGGAGATGTTGTGGGTCAGGAACGACAGCAGCCTCGGATACGCGTAGTCCGTGGTGAGGAGCAGCCGCGCGGCGTTGCGGGTCCAGTGCTGCGAGGTCAGGAAGGGGACGTCGGCGGCGCTGTGGTGCATGAGGGTCGTGGCGCTGAACCACAGATGGGTCATCAGCCAGGGCAGCACGAAGTAGGCCAGGAGGCCTCGTACGCCGGTGAACACCACGAGCGAGGTCAGGCCGGCGACGGCGACGGGCGCGGTGAAGGCGATGGACCGCCACACCTCGCGGCGCATCGACCGCTTGGGGAAGTAGCCGGGCCGGAAGCCCGACACGAACCAGTAGCGGACCGTCCCGCCCCAGAAGGCCCAGGTGCGGGTGCCCGCGTAGACGGCCTTGGCGAAGGGCGAGAGGCGTCGGTAGGCGTCCGGGGGCAACGGCCGCCAGTCGGTGTCGAGTTCGAGGTTGTTGGTGTACGAGTGATGCAGATTGTGCACATGGCGCCAGGAATGGTACGGGTAGACCAGCGGGAGCAGCGCGACGCTTCCCACGGCGGTGTTGAGGCGTCGCGACCGGGAGAAGGAGCCGTGGCCGCAGTCGTGCGCGATGCAGTGCAGGCCCCAGCCGCCGAGGCCGGCCGTGAACCACAGCGGGACGTCGAGCAGCCAGGACGGGGAGAACACGACTCCGGTGATCGCCCCCGCGTAGAGGGCGAGGCTCACGGCGAACCCGAGCAGTCCGCGGGCCGTGCGCGGGGTGAAGTACTCGCGCGGGATCGACTCGGTCAGGTGCCGCCCCTCCAGCGCCCGTGACTTCTCGAGGAACTCCTCGAAGCGCCGGTCCGGACCGGTCGGAATGCCGCGTGCCGCCATGACGTCCTCGCTCTCGCCGTCGCTCTCAGTGGCCGTGCTCCTCGGCGAGCCGCCGGCCGAGATGGGCGGCGACGGCGTCGATGGAGGAGTGCTCGTACAACAGGGCGGGCGACAGGCGGAGTTCGACGAACTTCTCCAGCTTTCCGCACATCTGGATCCCGGCGCGGGAGTCGAGCCCGTAGTCCTCGAAGGCCTGGCTCGTGTCGACGGCGGAGGGGTCCACGGACAGCTTGTCCACCAGGTAGTCGACCATCCAGGCGCGGATGGCCTCCTCGGTGACCGGGCCGTCGGAGGTGCGGGCGTTCTTGTCACGGCGAAACACGGTGGGGCTCCTGTCGTTTCCGGGCTATCCGCGCGGCTGAGGGCTCGTGCAGGTTCCATACGATGTGCAGCCGGCCGAGGGCGGTCAGCAGCCAGCCGCTGAGGTCGGGCTCCCACCACCGGGTGGCGTGGCGGTAGGAGCCGGGGAACGCGTGGTGGTTGTTCTGGAGGCCCTCGCCGAAGGTGAGGACGGCGACCCACCAGTTGTTGGTGCTCCTGTCCCCGTTGTCGAACGGCCTGCTGCCGAAGGCGTGGCAGAGCGAACCGACGCACCACGCGGCCTGGTTGGCGACGAAGATGCGGGCGAGGCCGCCGAAGACGAGCCCGGAGAAGGCCGACCGGGCCGTGTGCCCGACGGCGAGGCCGATCGCGGCCGGCAGGACGAGCCCCGCCGTCACCCACACCGGATAGAGGCGGTGGTGCAGGATCAGGCGTCGCTCGCGCAGGATGTCCGGCGCGTACACGGACCACTTCGAGGACTCGTCGCTGAGCATCCACGGCAGGTGCGCGTACCACAGGCCGCGCATCCGGGCCTTGAGGCCGGTGCCGTGGAGGTTGGGCGAGTGCGGGTCGCCCTCGCGGTCGGCGTACTTGTGGTGCCGCCGGTGGGTCGCCACCCAGAACAGCAGCGGGCCCTGCGCGGCCATCGACCCGGCGGCCATCAGGACGTCCTGGAACCAGGGCGAGGTCCTGAACGCCTTGTGGGCGAGGTAGCGGTGCAGCCCGATGGTGACGCCGCCGAGGTGCACACAGTAGAACACGCCGAACAGGATCAGATCGGTCGCCGTGAACCGCCCGGTGGCCAGCAGGTATCCGGCGGCGACGGTGCCGAGGAGCGGCAGGACCATGGTGGTCAGCGCCGAGAATCTCTTGATCCGCAGGCTTCTCGGGTCGAGCCGGACGATGCCCTCCGGGGCGCTGACAGCCGCCATGGTTCCCTCTCCCTCTGCTACCGGTCTTCCCGGGCCGCGCCCGTGCGCGCCGGGTAGCGGACGTCCGACACCAGTCCCGCCCGGTCCAGGAGGCTGATCACCCCGCCGGTGAGGTCGAGCTGCCAGAACCGGTGCCGGTTGTGTGCCAGCGCCGGCTGGGAGTGGTGGTTGTTGTGCCAGGACCCGCCCACCGAGACCGGCGCGAGCGCGGCGAGGTTCCGGCTGGAGTCGCGGGTGGCGTACGGGCGGCGGCCCCAGGTGTGGCCCAGGGAGTTGACCGTCCACGTCACGTGGTCGAGGACGAACATGCGGGCGAATCCGCCCCACAGGAGTCCACCGAGCGCGTCGACGGGGCGGCCGGTCACCGCCCAGCCCACACCGGCCGGCAGGACCAGCCCCAGGGCGACCCAGGCCAGGTAGTGGCGGTCGACGCTGTGGACATGGCGATTGCGCAGCAGGTCGGGGACGAACTTCGCCCAGCCCTCCCGCCGGACGGTGAACAGCCAGCCGACATGGCCGTGCCACAGGCCGCGCAGTACCGCCAGCCGTCCCTCCCCCCGCGGGCGTGGCGAGTGCGGATCGCCGTCCCGGTCGGCGAAGGCGTGGTGCTTGCGGTGCACGGACACCCAGAACAGGATCGGCCCCTGCGCCGCCATGCTGCCCGCGATGCCCCACAGGTAGGTCAGCACCGGGCCGGCGGAGAACGAGCGGTGCGAGAAGAACCGGTGCAGCCCGCCCTCGACGCCGAGCGAGGTGACGAGGTACATGCCGGCGAACAGGCCGAAGTGCAGCCACGACCAGCCGTGGTGGACGGTGAAGAGGACCGCGGCCGCGCAACCGGCCGTGGATCCGCCGACCGTGGTCCGGGCGAGCGCCCGCACACGGCGGTCCTCGGGCGGGGCTTCAGTGGTCATGGTGCGGCTCCCCGTCTCCGGAGGCGTCGGAAGGTACGGCGTCGGACGCTACGAGGACGCTGCCCAGGGTGTGCTCCGGATACGCCGAACGGGCCGCCGCCCGGCGGATCTTCCCGCTGGTGGTCAGAGGGATGGTGCCGATCCGCACCAGGTGCACGCCGGCCGGCCGGACGCCGTGCTCGGCGGCCACCGCCGCCAGCAACCTGCCGCGCAGGGCGTCGAGTTCGGCCCGGGTCGGGCGCCTGTCCCGCACTTCGGCGACCACCACGACCTGTTCCTCGGGCGTGCCCGGCACCGCGAAGACCACGGAACGGTGGACGGACGGGTCGGCGCGGTCCACCGTACGCTCGACGTCCTGGGGGTACAGATTGCGGCCGGCCACCACGAGCAGTCCGCTGATCCGGCCGGTGACGAAGAGTTCGCCGTCGCGCAGATAGCCGAGATCGCCGGTCCGCAGATACGTCCTCGACGGGCCGCCGTGCCGCTCCGCGCGGTCGGCGGGTGTCGCGCCGAACACCGCGGCGGTCGGCCCGGGTCTGCCGTGGTAGCCGACGGCGACATGCGGCCCGTGGACCCAGATCTCCCCGACGACGCCGTCGGCCCGTGTCCGGCCGGAGTCGGGATCGACGACCAGGAGTTCATGGCCCTCCGCCGGGGCTCCGCACCCGACGACGGGCACCGCGTCGCCCTCCGGGTGCGGCGCGGCCTCGCGCGGGGGCGCGTCCCGGGTGACCGCCCGGCCACGGGACAGCGCCTCGCGGTCCACCCACTCCACGCGGAGGTCCGTCCCGGGCTCCTTGGCCGTCACGAGAAGCGTGGCCTCCGCCAGCCCGTAGCACGGGATCAGGGTCTTCTCCCGGTAGCCCAGGGACACGTACCGCTTCCGGAAGGCGTCGAGCGTGTCGAGCGCGATCGGCTCGGAGCCGCAGAAGACCTGCCGGAGCGACGACAGGTCCACGCCGGCCAGGTCCTCGTCGTCCACGGTGTCCGCGCAGAGCTGGAAGGCGAAGTTCGGCGCGACGGTGATGGTCACCCGGTGCTCGGTGATCGCCCGGAGCCAGCGGGCCGGCTGCTGGACGAAGTGCTCCGGCGTCATCATCAGCAGCGGCCAGCCGCCGTGGAGCGCCAGCATGATCGTCCCGATGAGTCCCATGTCGTGGTACGGCGGCAACCAGGTCAGCCCGACCCGGTCGTCCTCCACGCCGATGTGCCGTTCGAGGGAACGGCAGTTGCTCATCAGATGGGCGTGCGTCAGCTCGACGCCCTTCGGGTCGCCGGTCGAGCCGGACGAGTACTGGATGAGAGCCGTGTCGGCCGGCCGCACCGGATCGGGGGAAGCGGTCGCGGCCGGTGCGGGAGGTAAGTCGTCCAACGGGATCAAGGGGGGAAGCCCCTGCCCGCCGACCGTCGTCCCGGCGAAGCGCCGCTCGTGCCGGGAGTCGGCCAGGATCGCGCCCGGCCCGCAGTCGGCCAGGATCGCGCGCAGCCGGGTCACGGCCCGCCGGTTGGTCGGGGGGAAGGCCGGGACGGCCGTCGCACCGGCCTGGAACACACCCAACAGCCCGGCCACGAAAGGCAGTCCGGGCCGACCGGCCAGCACCACCCGGCCGCCGCCGTGCCCTCCGGCCCGTAACCGGGCCGCCACGGCGTCGGCGTGCCGCTTCAGCTCCGCGTAGGTCCATGTCCCGACCCGGTCGCTCGTCCCGTCGGGCAGAAAGCGGAACGCCGGGCGGTGAGGCGTGGACCGGGCCCGGGCATCGAGGACGTCGCTGAGGGTCGCAGCCGGCGGAAACGTGTACGGCGGAATCGGTGGGCGCGCTCGTCGCTCCCGCTGCCGGGGCGCGGTCTCCTGTTCCACCGAACCCCTTCCCGGAGACGCCGGGTTGGGGCGCTCACATTTCAGAAGACAGCGGCCGATCACGTGAGGCCGACACTGTAACTTCTTCAACTTCCGCTTGACCACAGGGCGTCCGTGGGCCGAGAGGGACCAGGACGGCGAGTTCCGTGCCGTACGCGACGGCCGGCCGCCCGTCCGGCGTCACGGCCACCGCGCCCACCTCGTCGGGGAACACCGGTCCCTCGCCGATCGGCTCGCCCGTCACCGCGTCCCACACCCGCACCGTGGCGTACCGGCTCCCGGTGACGGCGACCGCCCGTCCGGCCATCGTGCCCAGCGCCACGGCGGACACCCCGTCCGTGTGGCCGCGCAACGGTGGACCGAGCGGTCGGCCGGTGCCCAGGTCGGCCCGCCACGCCGTACCGTCGTGGCTGCCGACGAGCACGATCCCGCGGCCTTCCACCACACCCGTCGTCAGCGCCCGGGCGGAACAGGCGATGCCGTCCAGAGCCTCGCCGATCCGGCGCCCCGTCACCGCGTCCCACACCCGCACCCCCCGGTCGTCGGCGCCGGTGACGGCGACCGGACGACCGTCAAGGGTGCCGACCGCCACCGCGGTCACCTTGTCGGCGCAGCCGCGGCGGTACGGCCGTCCCCCACGGCCGTCGCCACGGACGGCACCGTCAAGCCGGTCAGGGCGTACCGGAACCGGGTATCGACCCGGCCGGCCGTGGCCCACGCGACGCCCCACCCCGTGCCCTCCGCCGCCTCCACGGGCACCGCGGAGATCCGGGCGGCCAACTCCCGCTCGCCGTACCGGGCGGCGTCCAGGGCCGGCACCTGGCGGCGTACTCCTGGCGTGGCGTCCCGATGCAGAAGGGCCGAGGCGCGGTACACCGCCGCGATCGGACGGGCCCGGGCGTCCGTCGCCGCGTCCAGCAGCCCCCGCACCCGCTCGAACTCCCCGTGCACCAGCAGCTGCGGATCGATCCGGGCGGCCCCTTCGGCCTCCGTCCGCACGGTCAGCTCTCCTCGTACGGGCGCCAGGTGCGGCCGCTGTCGCCGGAGATCCACAACCCCTCGTCCTCGACCAGGTCGTACGTCGGCGTCGTGGCGTCCACGATGCCGTAGAGCGTGGTGCCGGCGACGGTGAGCGAGGTGAACGCCGCCGGTGTGCCGAGCCGGTGGAAGGCGCTGTTGGTGCGGTCGTCGGCGAGCCAGTAGGAGCCGCCTTCCTCGCCGACGAGCAGCCGCCCGTCCGCGAGCGACTCCAGGACCAGCGTCTCGGGGCCGTTCTTCAGCTCCTTCCAGGGGATGCCGACGTCGAGGACCGTCCGCCAGTGTCCGCCGTCGTCCGTGGTCAGGAGCAGGCCGCGCACCCGCTCGCCCCGCAGGAGGGACAGCGCCGCGGTGCCGCCGCGCGCCGTCAGGACGCCCGCCGTGTACGGCTTCGGGACGGCGGTGGTGCCGAGGGTGCGGCCCGCGCGCTGCCGTACGACACGTCCGGGGGTGCCGGTCGGAGGCTGGTCCAGGCTCCAGACCGTGCCCCGCTCGTCGACAGCGACCTCGGTGGCGTCGTGGGGCAGCGCGGCCGGGGGTGCGACGGTGCGCGTGGCGGGGCGGTGGACGAGGAACGGCTCCGTGTCCTGGAGCAGGATGTCGCCGGGGCGGGTCCGCAGAGGTGTCCCCGCGACGACGATGCCGTGCCGCTTTCCGTCCGTGTCGAGGACGTACGACCCCGCCGGATCCTCCTCCGGCGGCACCCGTACGAAGCCGCCGTCCGTCCCCTCGAACGAGGCCGGTGTGTCCTCCGCGTCCGTGTGTTCGGCGTGCTCGGCGACGGTACGGCCGTCGGGGCCCACGATCCGCCAGGCGAAGGCGGCCGGGCCCTCGTCGTCCTCGACGTTCCCGGCGTCGTACGTCAGCAGCAGCGAACCGTCGTCGGCGCGCACCACGCGCGCGGGAGCGCCGGCCGCCTCGATCACCTCGGCGGGGCGCGGATGAGGTTCTTCGATCACCCGCTTGTACCGCGCCTCACGGTCGTCCGAACCCCCGTCGCCGGCGCCGGCCGTGCCGCAGGCGGTCAGCGCGAACGCCGCGCTCCCCGCGGCCAGCAGCCCGACCGACCGTATCCCGTGCTTCCTCAGCCACCCCATCGGCCCATCCTCACATGGGTCGGTGGCCGCGTTGACGGGACGCGCTCCCGGGGCCGGTCACTCGATGCGGAAACCGCCCGAAGCGCGCAGGAACACGGCGAAGTTCATGACGTTGTCGGCATCGAACGCGTACTGCCGCTCCAGCGGTTCGACGGTCCCGGTGCCGTCGCACTTGTTGCAGCCGCCCTTGCCCGTGACCGGGTCCCGGGGCGTGTCGAGTCCGTAGTACACGCCCAGCTTGTCGGTGCGGTACCCGCGCCCCTCGCACAGGTCGCAGTCCGAGGACGGCAGCGCGGACAGGCGTACGTCACGCCGTGCCCCGTACGCGGCGACCCGGCCGCAGGCCACGGCGTGCTCGACGGCCTCGCCCAGCCGGAGCGCGGCCTCGGCGTCCAGTCCGTCCCCGGCGTTGGTGTCCCAGTCGGCGCACCCGGCGGTCAGGTCCGGGAACTCCCTGCGCAGGAACTCCGCCAACGGGCGCCACCAGTACACGTTGTTGACGAACAGACGGCCCTGCTCGCCCGTCGGCGCCAGGCCGACGACCTCCATCCCCATCGCGGAACGCCCTTTCCGGGAGCGCGCTCCCAAGTCTCGGTCGGTCGCGGCCGAGCATGCGGATCGACCGCCGGTAGAAGTGCAGCACCGCGTGGCCGAGTTCGGCGAGGTTCTCCTCGACGTCACCCTCGCCCCCACCGACCTGGCCCACGCCATCCTCGCCGCGTCGGCCGGAACCGGCCCGGAACCGTTCCGGATATGCGCCATCGCCCGCATCCACCGGCCACTTCGGCATAGCTTCGAGTCGGCCAGGAGCGTCTTCGCCGTCCAACAGGGCGGCGTCAGCAAGGAGTTGAGCGTGGAAGCACAGGACACCGCCAAGCGGCTGCGGGCGATCGGCGACGAGCTCGCGGACCGTTTCTACGAGCGGGCCGACGTCGTACGGACGCTGGTGGTCGCCCTCCTGGCCGGCCGGCACTCGTTGCTGCTCGGCCCGCCCGGAACCGCGAAGTCCGAGCTGGCGCGGGAACTCACGGGCAGGATCGAGGGGGCGGCCTACTGGGAGATCCTCCTGTCGAAGTTCACCGCTCCGACACGGATGTTCGGCCCCATCGACGTCGCCGCGCTCGCCCGGGGCGAGTACCGCCAGGTCTACGAGGGCCGTGCCACCACCGCGCACGTCGCGTTCATCGACGAGATCTTCAAGTGCTCCACCGCGGCGCTGAACGAGACCCTGGGTTACCTCAACGAGCGCATCTACCATCCCGAGAACGGCGGCGAACCGATCCGCTGTCCCCTGATCGCCGCCATCACCGCGAGCAACGAACTGCCCGGCGAACAGGACGCGGCCGCCCTCTACGACCGCCTGCTGGTGCGGATCGAGGTCGGCTACCTGGAGGACCCCTCGAACTTCGCCGCGCTGGTCCGCTCCGCCGTCAGCCGCCCGGCGGCACCGACCCGCACCACCGTGGACCTGGCCGCGCTCCGGCACGCCGTGTCCGAGGGCGTCCCGGCCGTCGAGGTCCCCGACGCCGTCGTGGACGCGGTGTGCACCCTGCGGGCCGCCCTGCGCCGCAGGGAACTCGTCGCCTCCGACCGCCGCTGGCGCCAGGCGGTCGGCCTGCTCCAGGCCTCCGCCTATCTCGACGGCCGCGAGACGGTCGGCGAGACCGATCTACCGGTGCTCACCCATGTGCTGTGGGACACCCCCGCCCAACGCCCCACGGTCGAGCGCGAAGTGCTGCACCTGGTCAACCCCGACGCCAAGGAGGCGCTGGACCTGGCCGACACCATCGAGGAGCTGGAGACCCAACTCGACGCCATGGCGGGGCAGTCCCGGGAGGCCCTGAGCGAATGGGTCATCAAGAAGGCGCACCACAGGCTCGCCACGGCGGGGAAGCGGCTGGAGACCCTGCGCCGGGAGGCGGCGAAGGCGGGCCGTTCCACCACGGCCATCGACCGCGTCAGCGGCCGCCAGCGCGCCGTCCGCGCCCGCGTCCTGACCGAGGCCCTCGGCGTGGACGCGAGCACGGTCCAGGCCCAGCTCTGAACGCCCCCGGAACGGGAACCATGGACACCCCTCCCGCGCGCCACACCTCCGCCGTGATCGCCGACCGCTTCGACCGGATGACCTGGCGTGACACCTACGAGCAGTCGGCCGCGCTGCGCGACCTGGCCGAGGAGCTGCACGCGCGCCACGCGCACGCCGTCGACCTCCTCACCGACACGTTCCTGGCCGCGTACCAGGCCGCCCCGCGCCTGCGCGAGCCGGCCGAGATGGCCCCCGGCCGGCTGGTCAACCACCGGATCATCACCGCGCTGACCGAGGCGCCGCACTTCACCGAGCTGCGCCGGGAGACGGCCGGCGACCCCTACGCCGCCGCCATGGCGGTCCTCGCCCAGGCCGCGGCGCTGCGCCGCATGCTGGACCTCTCCCGGCCGGCTCAGGAGCAGGCCGGGCAGCAGGATCAGGCCCCGGAGATCTCCGACGGCACGGCGACGGCCCCGGACGGAGCCGCACGGGGGGCCGTCGAGCGGTCCGGCCGGCGGGCCGCGCAGGCCCTCGCCGCGGCGGCCCCCGGCCTCCGTACCGCCGCCCGCGCCGCGACGGCGCAGGCCGCGGAGGCCGTACGCGGGGAGGCCACCCTCATGCGGGCCTGGGGCGTCGCCCCCGCCGCACTGCAACGGATCCCCTTCGGACAGCGGGCACGGCTCGCCGAGCGGCTGCGCAGCGGTCGCCTGGCCCGGTGGGCCGAACTGATCGGCCGCTTCCGCCTGATGGCGGAGGGCGAACGCGCCCGCAAGGTGGAGAACACCACCGGGGAACTCGTCGGCGTCACCCTCGGCGACGACCTCTCCCGCGTCATCCCCTCCGAACTGGCGGGCCTCGCCCTGCCCGAGCTGCGCGCGGTGTTCGCCGCGCGGTACGCCGCCGGGGAGCTGATGCTCTACGACAGCCGCGGCGAGCAGGCCACCGGGCGGGGCGCCGTCGTCGTGTGCGTGGACACCTCGCACTCCATGTACGAGGAAGGGCCCGGCGGAGTGACCCGGGAGGCGTGGGCCAAGGCGTGCGCGCTGGCCCTGCTCGACCAGGCCCGTCACTCGGGTCGCGAGTTCGCCGGCATCCTCTTCTCCGCCCCCGGCAAGGTCCGGGTCTTCCGCTTCCCCGCCGACGAGCCCGCCCCCACCGACCGGGTCCTCGACTTCGCGGAGACCTTCCTCGGCGGCGGAACCAGCTATCAGACGCCGCTGACGGCGGCCGCCGACCTGCTGGAGGCGGAGTTCGACGACACCTCCCGTACCCGCGGCGACATCGTGCTGATCACCGACGACGACTGCGGTGTCGGCGAGGAGTGGACGCGGACCTGGAACGAGGCCAGGCGACGGCTCGGCTTCCGGCTCTTCGGCGTGGCCGTCGGCACACCGCGCACGGCCGACGCCGACTCGGTGCTGGCAGCCCTGTGCGACAACCTCCGCTCCGTCGAGGACTTCACCGACGTCCACGCCGCCGCCGACCTCTTCCGTGCGATCTAGCGGAGCAGCGGAGTGGCGGAGTGGCGGAGCCTGCCCCGGTCAGGACGTGACGTCCACCAGGACCTTGCCGACCGTGCCGCTCTCCAGCGCCCGGTGCGCGTCGGCGGTGCGGTCGAGCGGGAAGCGGACCAGGGGCAGACCGTGGGCCTCGCCCACCGGCAGGGCGCCGTCACGGACCGCCGCGGTCACGTCCTCGACGGCCGCCTCGCGGGCTTCCGGTCCGGCCGTGTAGAGCACCACGAACTGCAGGCGTGCGTTCAGCACCATGGTCCGCATCACGTCCAGCTCGACCGGCCCGCCCCCGTCGTTGGCGTACGTCGCGATCGTGCCGCGGGTGCGCAGCACCGCCAGGTCCAGGGCGAGGTTCGCGCCGAGCGCCACCTCGGCGACGAGGTCGACGCCGTCCGGGGCGATCCCGCGGATCTCGGCCGCCGGGTCGCCCTCGCGGTAGTTGACCACGTGGTGCGCGCCCGCCGCCGTGGCCAGCCGGGCCTTCTCCGGGCCGCTGACCGTGCCGATCACGGTGGCACCGGCCCAGCGGGCGAGCTGGATCACCGCGTGTCCGACCGCCCCGGCGCCGCCCGCGGCGAGCACCACCCTGCCGTCGAGCGCCCCGGGCCGCAGTCGGCGCGGCCCGTCCTCGGCGACCGTGAGCGCGCGGTGCGCGGTGAGGGCGGGGACGCCGAGTGCGGCACCGACGTCGAAACCAGCCCCGTCGGGCAGCGGCACGGCCTGTTCGGCGGGTACGACCGTGAACTCGGCGGCGGTGCCGGTGGGCCGCCCCGCGGCGGCCAGGAACACCCAGACCCGCTGCCCCACCCGGCTCCGGTCGACGCCCTCCCCCACGGCGTCGATCGTGCCGGCGCCGTCGAGGTGCGGGGTGACCTCCGGGAACCCCTGGGGGACGGGCTGAGAACGGGCCTTCCAGTCGGTGGGGTTGACCCCCGACACGGCGACCCGGACACGTACCTCTCCCGGGCCGGGCGCGGGCAGGTCACGGTCGACCAGCCGGAGGACGTCGGGGCCGCCGTGGTCACGGTAGACGATGGCTTTCATGGTTCGTTCCGATCCGTTCTGATCCGGGTGCGCAGACTTGGGTGCGGACTTGGGTGCGAACTTGGGTGGGGACTTGGGTGTGCACGACGGTCCCGGGGACGAGCGGGACGTGCGGGACGTGCGGGGCGTGGTGCAGCAGCCGGGCGAGGCCGATCTGGGCGGGCGTGACGCCCAGGGCCTCGGCCGCGGCGGGCTGGTCGGTCGCCTCGAGACTGCAGGCGTTCTGGGGGCGGCGCCGACCTTGGTGACCACCAGGACGTCGTCCTCGCGGCGGTCGTGCAGGCGGTCCGGCTGGAGGGCGCCGTAGCCGACGCGTAAGACGGTGCGGTCGGCCGACGCGGCGGTCGGGGTGGTCATGACGGTGTCTCCTCGGCCGGTGTCCGGAGGGCGGTGTACAGCAGTTCGGCCTGGTAGAGCGCCATGACACGGTGGGCGATCGGGGCGGCGCGCTCCCGGGCCCCGGCCGGCTCGGCGTGTTCGACCTTGACGAGCCACGCGGTGACGCAGTCGTGGAGCATCCCGCGCATCCGGTCGGTCATGTCGACGACGATGTCGCGGACGGCGGGGTTGGTGGTGGCCTCGCCCCAGGTCTGCACGCCGACCCGGGCGGCGGCGGGGTCGATCGCGGCGGTCAGCCGGGCGAGCAGGTCGTCGGGGTCGGGCGGGGTGTCGCTCGCGGCGTACGCGCCGAGGACCCTGGCGCGCTCGGCGAGCACCTCGCGGGCGGTCGCCTGGATCAGATCGGCCTTGTTGCGGTAGTGGGCGTAGATGGAGCCGGCCGAGAGCCCGGACTCGGCGGTGATGTCGGCGATCGAGGTGCGCTCCAGGCCGTTGCGGCCGAAGCAGCGCACGGCGGCCTCCGTGATCTGCGCGCGCCGGAGTTCCTTGCGCGCGTCGGTGAGCCTGGGCATCGCGACCCTCCCTCAAAAAGAACGACGGTTCTGCTTGTAAGGTCGGTAAGACCCTACAAGAAGAACCGTCGTTATGTTTATGGCGGGTCGTCAGGCCGGATCGGCCGGTCGGCGACTCAGTGGTGCGGGCTGTCGCCGAACGCGGTCACCGTCAGGAAGCGGATCGGGAGTTCGACGAGACGCTCGGGGCCGTGCGGGGCCTCACCGTCGAACTGCAGGGCGTCACCGGGGTGGAGGGTGTGGCTGGAGCTGCCGTGGCCGTAGACCATGACGCCCTCCAGCATGTAGAGGATCTCGGTGCCCGCGTGCTGGAAGAGCGGGAAGACCTCGCTCTGCTCGGTGAGCGTGACCAGGAGGGCGTCCATCCGTTTGTGGGCGCCCCTGAGCGAGCCGAGCTGGGCGTACTCGTGGCCGACCCGGGTCCCGCGCCGTACGATGCGGGCCCCGTGCCCGGCCGGCACGAAGACCGCCTCGCGTTCGTCGTCCAGGCCCCGGAACAGCGCGGTCACCGGGACGTCGAGGCCGCGCGCCAGACGGGACAGGGTGGTGAGGCTGCACGCCGTCTGGGCGTTCTCGATCTTCGACAGCATGGCCTTGGAGATGCCGATGCGCTGGGCCATCTCCCCGACCGAGAGCCCGGTGGCCTGCCGGTATTCACGGGTCCTGGTCGCGATGATCCGCTCCAGCGCCTTGTCGTCGGCGTCCGCCGGCCCCGCCGGCTGCTCGTCGTGCTCGCTCACCGGCGCATCCTAGCCCCCGCGTGCCAGACGGAAGCGCGGGTGGGGTTCGGCCCGGCCGGTGGCCAGGTCCGCGGCCATCGCCCCGATCAGCGGGGCGAACTTCGCGCCGTGTCCCGAGCAGGGGGACACGATCACCAGCGGGCCGTGGCGGTCCAGGACGAAGTCCTCGTCGGGGGTGGTGGTGTAGAGGCAGGTGGCCTCGGCGTGCGGGTGCGGGTCGAGGCCCGGGAGGCGGTCGCGGACGAAGCCGCTCACCCGGGTGCGCGAGCCGGGGTCGACGAGCCCGCTGCGGGTGCGGGCCGTGGCGGGGGTGCCGCGGTCGTGCTCGGCGACCTTCATCGCGGGCGCCGGACCGCCGTCGCTGCCGGAGGGCAGGCCGAAGACCTGCATACCGTCTCCCTTGGTGACCAGGACCGGCCAGGCCGCGGCGGGGTCGCGCCGACGGAAGTGGAAGACCTGCTGCTGGGTCACGCGCAACGGGGGCAGCGCGCAGGGGAGTCCGAGGTCGGGCAGCCAGGCCCCGGCCGCGATCACCACCGTGTCGGCGGCGAACTCCCGGCCGTCCCCCGTGCGCAGCAGCACTCCGCCGTCGTCGCGCTGCCCGATGTCCTCGACCCGCGTGCCGGTCACGACGTGCGCGCCGTGCCCGGCCGCCGTGCGCACACACGCGGCGACCGTCCCGTCGGCGTCCAGGACCCCCGCGCCGGGGTGGTGGAGCGCCGGGCCGTCGAAACGGATCTGCGGCCAGCGTTCGGCGGCGGCGCCTGCGGTGAGGAGTTCGTACGGCACTCCGCTCGCCGCGAGGACGGCGGCCAGCCCCTCCGGATCGCGCCCCTCCCCCAGGTCGAGCCCACCGGTCGTCCGCAGCAAGGGCGTCGAGCTGTCCCGCTCCAGCTCGCGCCACTCCTCGTACGCCCGCCCCGCCAGGCCCACGTAGAAGGGGTCGGCGTAGGCGTACCGGAAGATGCGGGAGCTGCCGTGCGAACTGCCCCGCCGGTGCCCGATGTCGTACGCCTCGATCAGGGTGACCTCGTGGCCGCGCCGGGCGAGCTGCCACGCGGTGGCGGCGCCCATCAGTCCGGCGCCGACGACGGCGATCACCGGCCCGCTCCGGGGATCCAGTCGGTGCCGGCGAGCGGGACGCGGGCCATCGCCGCGGACTCGATGGTGAGGGCGACCAGGTCCTCGGGTTCGAGGTGGAGCAGATGGGCCTTGCCGCAGGCGCGGGCCAGGGTCTGGGCCTCCATGGTCATCACCCGAAGGAAGTTGGCCAGGCGTCGGCCGCCCTCGACGGGATCGAGCCGGGCGGCCAGGTCGGGGTCCTGGGTGGAGATGCCCGCGGGGTCGCGGCCGTCCTGGTAGTCGTCGAAGTAGCCCGCGGCGGACCCCAGTTCGCGGTACTCGGCGTCATGGCGGGGATGGTTGTCACCGAGGGCGATCAGCGCCGCCGTGCCGATGGCCACCGCGTCCGCCCCGAGGGCGAGGGCCTTGGCGAGGTCGGCGCCGGAGCGGATGCCGCCGGAGACGATCAGCTGCACCTGGCGGTGGACGCCCAGCTCCTGGAGCGCCCGCACCGCCTGGGGCAGCGCCGCGAGGGTGGGGATGCCGACGTGCTCGATGAAGACGTCCTGGGTGGCGGCCGTGCCGCCCTGCATGCCGTCGACCACGACGACGTCGGCGCCCGCGTGGACGGCCAGCTTCACGTCGTAGTACGTCCGCGTCGCACCGACCTTCACATAGACCGGCTTCTCCCAGTCGGTGATCTCGCGCAGTTCGAGGATCTTGATGGCGAGGTCGTCGGGGCCGGTCCAGTCGGGGTGCCGGCAGGCACTGCGCTGGTCGATGCCGACGGGAAGCGTCCGCATGCCGGCGACCCGTTCGGTGACCTTCTGCCCGAGCAGCATGCCTCCGCCGCCGGGCTTGGCGCCCTGCCCGAGGACGACCTCGATGGCGTCGGCGGCGCGCAGGTCGTCGGGGTTCATGCCGTAGCGGGACGGCAGGTACTGGTGGACGAGGTGCTTGGAGTGGCCGCGCTCCTCGGGGGTCATCCCGCCGTCGCCGGTGGTGGTGGAGGTGCCCACCTCGCTGGCGCCCCGGCCGAGCGCCTCCTTGGCCTGGGCGGACAGCGCGCCGAAGCTCATCCCGGCGATGGTGACGGGGGTGGCGAGCCGCAGCGGTTTCGTGGCGTGCCGGGTGCCGAGCACGACGTCGGTGTCGCAGCGCTCACGGTAGCCCTCCAGCGGATAGCGGGACATGGAGGCGCCGAGCAGCAGCAGGTCGTCGAAGTGCGGGAGCCGGCGCTTGGCGCCCCAGCCGCGGATGTCGTAGATGCCGGTGTCGGCGGCACGCTGGATGGCGTGGATGGTGGCGCGGTCGAAGGTCGCCGACTCGCGCAGGCCGTGGGATGCGGGGTCCATGGTCGTTCTCACTCCCTCAGTACGCGGCCGTGTTGTCGACCTTGAAGTGGTACAGCTCCCGTGCCGATCCGTAGCGCCGGAACCCGGCCGGGTCCTCGTCCCGTTCGGCCGCCTTGAGCAACTCGGCGAGTTCGGTGAGGTGTTCGACGCGCATCTCCTTCTCCACGCAGTCCGCGCCGAGGGACTTGACCGTGCCGCGCACGTAGATCCGGGCCTCGTACAGGGAGTCCCCCAGCGCGTCTCCCGCGTCGCCGCAGACGACGAGCCGCCCGGCCTGGCCCATGAACGCACTCATGTGGCCGACGTTTCCGCCGACGACGATGTCCACGCCCTTCATCGAGATGCCGCAGCGCGCCGAGGCGTCGCCGTCGATCACGAGCAGACCGCCGTGGGCGGTGGCGCCGGCCGACTGGGAGGCGTTGCCCCGGACCCGGACGGTGCCGGACATCATGTTCTCGGCGACCCCGGTGCCCGCGTTGCCGTGGACGGTGACCGTGGCGTGCTGGTTCATCCCGGCGCAGTAGTAGCCGACATGCCCCTCCACGTCGACGGTGACGTCCTCGCGGATGCCGCAGGCCACGGCGTGCGCGCCGCGGGGGTTCAGGACGCGGTAGGCGGTCGCCTGCGGTGTGTGCAGGGCCCGGTTGAGCTCCCGCACGGGGCTCTCGGCCAGGTCGATCAGCGTCGCCACACGTACACCTCTTCCGGCTCGGGTTCGAAGATGCGGGCGTGCTCGATGCCCGGCAGGACGTCCAGCGCCCGGTACTCGGAGGCCATCGCCACCCAGGCGTCGGTCTCCGCGACCAGGGCCGGCTTGCACGCGATGGCGTCCCGGACGACCGCGAAGGAGTCACCGGTGGCCACCAGCAGCGTGTAGAAGCCGTCGAAGCGCTCGCAGAGCAGCTTCAGCGCCTTCTCCAGGCCGGCGCCCTGCTCCAGGTGGTGGGCGATGAAGCGGGCGCCGACCTCGGAGTCGTTCTCGCTGTCGAACCGCACGCCCTGGGCGCGCAGTTCGCGGCGGATGGTGGCGTGGTTGGCGAACGAGCCGTTGTGCACCAGGCACTGGCCGGGTCCGACCGAGAAGGGGTGGGCGCCCTCGGGCGTGACCGCCGACTCGGTGGCCATCCGGGTGTGCCCGACGCCCTGCCAGCCGCTCAGGCCGGCCAGGGCGAAGGAGTCGGCCAGCTCGACGGGGTCGCCGGTGCCCTTGAGCACGGCGCACCCCTCGCCGGATCCGATCACCCTGGCGTGCGGCAGCGCGGCGGCGAGCCGCGCGGCCGGCGCGTGCACGACGGTCGTGGCGTCGGCGTCGTGGGCCACCGTGCCCGGCAGCGCCGCCTCGACCTCGGCCTTCGAGGTGCCGAGCAGCGAGACGACGTTCGTGCCCGGCGGGGTCAGCCGTGGGTCGCCGTAGACGGCGACGCCGGCCGAGTCCGGGCCCCGCTCGACGACCTGTCCCAGCATCGCGGTGAGCAGTTCGCCCAGCCGGGGTTCCAGGGAGGGCTCCCGTAGATGGAGCCCGACGATTCCGCACATCTCCGGTCCCTTCAGAAGGCGGTCAGGTAACGGTCCAGCTCCCAGGCGCCGACGGTGGAGTGCCAGTCGAAGAACTCCTCGCGCTTGAGGTCGGCGAAGTACTGGCTCACCCCCGGCCCGGCCGCGTCCAGGGTGCCGCTGATGACGTCGTCGGCCCGCAGGGCCTCCACGGCGTGCAGCAGTGTGGGCGGGAGTTCGGGGCCCTTGCCGGGGGCGCCGGGTTCCCCCGGGTCGAGGCCGCGCTCGATGCCGTCGAGTCCCGCGGCCAGGGTGGCCGCGGCGGCGAGGTAGGGGTTGGCGGCGCCGTCCCCGCCGCGCAGTTCGACGCGGTTGCCGTCGGGGACGCGGACGAAGTGGGTGCGGTCGTTGCCGCCGTAGCCCGCCACGCGCGGCGACCAGGTGGCGCCCGAGCGGGTGGAGACGGCACCGGTGCGTTTGTAGGAGTTGACGGTGGGCGCGATGACGGCCTGGAGGGCCCGCGCGTGTTCGACGATCCCGGCGACGAAGGAGTAGGCGAGCGGGGAGAGTCCGAGGCCCCGCGCGTCGGCCGGGTCCGGGAAGGCGGGCTCGTCGCCCCGCCACAGCGACAGGTGCAGATGCATCCCGGTGCCGGTGCGGTCGGTGAACGGCTTCGGCATGAACGTGGCGGTCATGCCGCGCTGTTCGGCGAGCACCGACACCAGATAGCGCAGTGTGATGACCCGGTCGGCGGTGGTGAGGGCGTCGGCGTGCCGGAAGTTCTGCTCGAACTGTCCGTTGCCGTCCTCGTGGTCGTTGGCGTAGTTGCCCCAGCCGAGGCTGTTCATCGCGCCGGAGACGGCGGTGAGGTGGTCGTACATCCGGGTCAGCCCGTGGGCGTCGTAGCAGGGCTGGGCGGCGGTGTCCCGGGGGTCGGCGACGCTGAGCGTGCCGTGTTCGTCCCGGTTGACCAGGAAGTACTCGACCTCCGCGCCGACGGCGAGCGAGAGTCCGTGCGCGGCGGCCCGCTCCAGCAGCGAACGCAGGATCACGCGCGGGGCGTACGGCCAGGGCTCGCCCCGTACGTACGGGTCGCAGTGGACCAGGGCGAGGCCGGGCTTGACGAACGGGAGGGGGGTGTAGGAGGTGACGTCGGGCCGGGCGACGACGTCGGGGTCGCTGGGCCGCTGGCCGAGCGCTCCGGCGGCGTATCCGGCGAAGCCGACACCCTCGTCGCGCAGTTCCTCGACGGCCTGGGCGGGGACGAGCTTGGCGCACGGCTTGCCGGTCAGGTCGACGAAGACGGCGAGCACGAAGGCGATGCCGTCGCGCCGGACGAGTTCGGCGAGGTCTGCCCGGTCTACCTGGTCTACCTGGTCTGTTCGGTCTGGCTGGTCTGTCCGGCCGGTCGTCATGGGGCCTCCCGAGAGATGTCCACTGACAGGAATCATCGTTGCACACCAGTAGACAGGCGCTTCGTTACGGCGTGATGTCCGCACGGGAAGCTCCCGGTAAGCCGAAGGGCCGGTCACCACACCCCGAGGGACGTGATGGCCGGCCTTGACGTGCCGTCAGGAGAGGTCGGCGGGCGCCTTGTTCACCGGGCTCACCGGTGTCGGTGCCTCGCGGGTCCAGAGGGGCTTGAGGCGGTGGGTGAGGAGGTAGAGGAGGGTGCCTGCGGCGGCGGCGACGAACATGCTCAGGTCGCCGGCGCC